>JAFAFF010000232.1 GCA_023423605.1 Pseudomonadota bacterium | reverse complement strand
CGCGATGGATCACGCTGGCATCGCTCAGCAGCTGGTTGAGCAGCCGGCTCATGTGGCTTGCGTTGCGCTCGATGGCCTGCAGGCTGCGCCGCATGTCCTGCGGATCATCATCGTCCAGTGCCAGCTGGGCCTGCGCACGCAGGGCCGCCAAGGGCGTACGCATCTGGTGCGCGGCCTCGGCCATGAAGGCGCGCAGGGTTTCATTGCTGCTGGACAGGCGGCCCATGAAGCGGTTCAACGCGGCAACCATCTGGTCCATCTCGCGCGGCACGTCGGCATCCAGCGGACGCAGGTCGGAAGGCTCGCGCCGCGACAGCTCGCGTTCCACCCGCACCAGCGGCCGGAAGGCACGATGCACGCCGATGCCCACCAGTGCCAGCGAAAGCAGCGACAGCACGCCGATCGCCAACAGCGCGCGGTTGACCATGTCCTGCATCAGTGCTTCACGGGCGCGACGGGTCTGCCCGACCTGCACCTGCACGTCGCCCTGCGCGGACGGCGTGGACAGGTTGCGCGCCACCATGACGAAGCGCACGGTTTCACCGCTGTAGCGCGCATCGAACAGCACCGGCCCGGCATGCCCGGTGCGACGGCGCGGCGGCGCGGCAGGCAGGTCGCCATAGCCGGTGATGAGCTCGCCGCGACTGTCCGCCACGCGGTAGAACACGCGGTCTTCCGGCGCCATCGCCAGCAGGTCCAGCGCCGCATAGGGAAGATCCACCTGCCACTGCCCGTCCACCAGCGCCACCGAATCGGCGATGGACATCGCCGAGGACACCAGCAGATGATCGTAGGAGCGGTTGGCCGCACGCTGGCCATATTCGCGCGCGGCGAACAGCAGGGCCACCGCGAACACGGCCAGCAGCACGCCGAGATACAGCATCAGCGTACGCCGCAGCGAGGCCGTATGCCGCCGCTCAGCCCTCGCCATCATGCTCTGCTCCACCGACACTGGCCGCCTCCAGCAGGTAGCCGACGCCACGCACGGTGACGATGCGCAACGGCGCACCCGCCAGCTTGCGGCGCAGGCGGCCGACATACAGCTCTATCGCATTCGGGCCGGCCTCGTCATCGAAGCCGAACAGCCCATTGCCTATCTCGTCCTTGCCGACCACCTGGCCCATGCGCCCCACCAGGATTTCCAGCAGGCGGAATTCACGGTTCGGCAGTTCGATGGGGGCACCATCCAGGCTGACGCGATGGGCAGCGTTGTCGAACAGGAACCCGCCCACCTGCACCACATCGCTGGCCTGCCCGCGCGCACGACGCAGCAGCACGCGGCAGCGCGCTTCGAATTCGCGGAAATCGAAGGGCTTGCCCAGGTAATCATCGGCACCGACATCCAGTGCCTGCACACGGTCCTCTATGCCATCACGCGCGGTGAGCATCAGCACCGGCGTGCTGTCGCCGCGTTCGCGCATGCCGGCCAGCACGCGCAGGCCATCCAGTTTCGGCAGGCCGATGTCCAGCACCACCAGGTCGAAACTCTGGTAGCGCAGCACGCTGGCCGCAGCCAGGCCATCGGCCTGCCAGTCCACCGCATGGCCGCTGCGGCGCATGCGGCGGATGATGGCATCGGCCAGGTCCGGGTTGTCTTCGACCAGCAGAAGGCGCATGGCGGGCAATGGGGGGTGAAGCGCGCATGCTAGCGCGCCGAGGCCGACATGCGCAGTGCGGATGGGTTTTCGCTGCGGTGCACAAACCACTGACAGGCGGATGACAGCTTGCCGCGGACAGACTGCCGCCACGCACCGGCTTCAGGTGCACCTGTCTGTTGTGCACCTGGGAGGGTCCGTGGATCGAACTGTTGCCTGTTGGCGTACCGCCATCGCCTGCGCCGCGTTGTCAGCCATCCTGCCGGCCCTGGCCGCCGATGGCGACGATCGCCCTGTCACCGCAACGGTGGGCGGTCGCCTGCACCTGGATTTCGCCCGTTTCGACAACGACGGGCGCGGCACGCCGAACAAGGACGACACCGAGATACGCCACGCGTGGCTGGACGTATCCGGCCGCTTTTTCGCGGTGGATTACAAGATGGAGGCCGATTTTTCCGGCGACCGCGTCGAAGCCAAGGATGTATTCGTCAGCCGCGCTTTCGGCGATGCCGGCAGGCTCACCGTCGGCCAGTTCAAGCAGTATTTTTCCCTGGACGACCGCACCGGCTCCAATTACGGCAGCTTCCTGGAGCGCGGCAATGCCGGCACCACGCTGGCCCCGCTGTATCGCCTCGGCGCTTCCTGGCAGGCCAGTCCCGGCGATTTCACCTGGGCGGCGAGCGTCTACAGCCTGGAGAGCATCGATGCCTGGCAGGTCAAGGGCCGCGCCGCCGGTGGCCGCGTCACCTGGGCACCTGCACCGGCCACCGGCGACGTGCTGCACCTGGGCCTGTCGTTGGCCCGCGAAGCCTACGACCGCCCCGGCAGCAACGGCGCCCCGGGCCTGAAGATCCGTCCGCGTCCGGCAGGCCATCTTTCCGACGAAAGCCGCCTGACCCTGGTCGATTTCTCCGATGGCCGCGATACCGACGTCGACAAATGGTCGCTGGAGTACGCACAGGTGCGCGGTCCGTTGTCGTGGCAGGGCGAGTTCAGCGGTGCCACCTTCGACGACGGCGCACAGCACGGCGAGGTGACGGCCGCGTACGGCATGCTCAGCTGGTTCGTCACCGGCGAAAGCCGCGCTTACGACCGCAGGACCGGCCGCTTCGCACGGATCAGGGACATCCGCCACCAGGCTGGTGCCTTCGAACTGGCGCTGCGTTACGACCGGATGCGGGGCGCGCAGCACCTGGACGGTGCGCCGGACCTGCGCCGCGGCAGCACCGAAGCATGGACGCTGGGTGGCAACTGGTACCTGCGCGACAACCTGCGCTTCATGCTCAACCTGATCGAAAGCCGCAACCGCGACCGCCTGGCGCGCGCCACCGTCGACCGCACCCGCGCGGTGACCGGCCGCCTGCAGTTCGACTTCTGAATTCCTTCTCTCTCCCGTCCTATCCGCAAGGAGTCCGCAGATGATGCTGAGCATCCTCGGCTTTGGCATGGTCATTACGTTCATGTACTTGATCATGAGCAAACGACTGTCGCCGCTGGTCGCCCTGATCACCGTCCCCATCCTGTTCGCCCTGCTCGGCGGCTTCGGCGCGGGCATCGACGAAATGATGCTGGATGGCATCAAGAAGATCGCCCCCACCGGCGTGATGCTGATGTTCGCCATCCTCTACTTCGGGGTGATGATCGATGCCGGCCTGTTCGATCCGCTGGTACGCGTGATCCTGCGCGTGGTCAAGGGCGATCCGCTGAAGATCGTGATGGGCACGGCGGTGCTGGCGATGCTGATCTCGCTGGACGGTGATGGCTCGACCACCTACATGATCACCGTCTCGGCCATGCTGCCGCTGTACCGGCGGCTGGGCATGAGCGCGTTGAACATGACCTGCGTGACCATCCTGGCCGGCGGCGTCATGAACCTCACGCCCTGGGGTGGGCCCACCGCGCGCGCGGCGACAGCGCTGCACGTGGATCCTGCCGATGTGTTCGTGCCGCTGATCCCATCGATGATCATCGCGTGCACGGGCATCATCGCCCTGGCCTGGTACCTGGGCATGAAGGAACGCCGCCGGCTGGGCGTGGTGACGCTGCCGCAGGGCGGCTCGTGGATGGATACCAGCGTGTCCGACGACGGCGATGCGCTGCCTACCGTGGAAGACGCCGAAGACACCAAACGGCCGCGACTGCTGTGGGTGAACTTCGCCCTCACCCTGGCACTGATGGCGGCGCTGGTGATGGGAGTGCTGCCGATGCCGGTGCTGTTCATGGTCGGCTTCGCCATCGCCCTGGTGATCAACTACCCGAACCTGGCCGAGCAGCGCCGCCGCGTGGTCAACCACGCCGGCAATGTGTTGTCGGTGGTTTCGCTGATCTTCGCCGCGGGCATCTTCACCGGCATCCTCAACAACACCGGCATGGTCGAAGCGATGTCGCGCAGTTTCCTGGCGGTCATTCCCGAGGCATGGGGGCCGTACCTGGCGGTGATCACCGCGCTGGCCTCGATGCCCTTCACCTTCTTCATGTCCAACGACGCCTTCTACTTCGG
>JAFAFF010000158.1 GCA_023423605.1 Pseudomonadota bacterium | reverse complement strand
GTGCACGGCAGACCATCACCGGCATCGCCACCCACATCCTGGAACACATCCGCCTGACCGCCAGCGCGCAGTTGGGCACGGTGGTACGCGAAGCGTTGCTGGGGCGGCCGGTGCAGTTCCGCAGTTCGATCGGCGAGGCCGGCAATGCCCAGGCACTGGATATCCTGCGCGAAGCAGCCCTGGCGGCAGGCTTCGATCAGGTGGCTTTCATGGAAGAACCGGCGGCGGCGGCGATGCATTACCACGCCACCAGCAGCCAGGCGCACGATGCGGTCATCATCGATATCGGCGGCGGCACCACGGATATCGCCCATGCGCGCGTCGGCGGTGGCGAACCGCCCCGCATCCACCGTGCCTGGGGCATCGCCCGCGGCGGCACCGACATCGATCTCGCACTCAGCCTGGCCGCCTACATGCCGCTGTTCGGCCGCGGCGTCACCCGCGTGCCCGCCCATCACTACGTGGAAGCGGCCACCGTGCAGGACATGACCCGCCAGCGGGATTTCCGCCAGCACCGCTACGACCACGTCGAGGACCCGTGGGGGCGCCGCCTGCAGGCACTGCAGGACACCGGCAACACCGCGCGCCTGTACCGGGAAGTGGAACGCGCCAAGATCGCGCTCAGCAGCACGGCCGCGCATGCCAGCGCGCTGCCCTTCATCGAACCGGGACTGCAGGCTGCGCCCTCCGCTGCCGGGCTGTCCCAGGCCGCCGGCAGCTACCTGGGACAGCTGCGGGAACTGCTGGAACAGGTCCGCGATGACATCGGCGCGATGCCGGATGCGATCTTCCTGACCGGCGGCATGTCGCGCGCCGGCTACCTGCGGCAGGTCGCCGCCGACGTGTTCCCCGAAGCCCGCCAGGTCCACGGCGACGCCTCGTTCGGCGTGGTGCAGGGACTGGCCCTGGCCGCCGCCGATCACGCCGCCAGCGCCCATTAACATATCCAGCGGCGATCCGCGTTAAACTCGGTCGGCTTGACATTCCTCCCGCGCTTCGCACCGGCCTGGCCGGTGCCTGCCACACGCGCGGACGACCCCGCACGGGTCCCTGCGGCCATGCTCCTGGCTCTGCCATGGCCGCTCCGACGTTCCGAGCCACCATCGAGACCATCCTTGGGCATCACGGAGGCCCACGAGGCCTTACAACCTGTACACCCGACCTCCCCCATCGACTGCCGCCGTTGTGAGGCCGTCTGCTGCCGGCTGCCGGTGTGGTTGATGCCCGGGGACGACGTCCCCATCTGGTTGGTGGAAAGCGACGGCCATGGCGGCCGGCGCATGGCGCACAACGAAGAGGGCTGGTGCGCCGCCATCGATCCCTACCACCTGCGCTGCACGATCTACGCGCAGCGCCCCGCGATCTGCCGCCAGTTCCAGATGGGCGGCGATGACTGCCGCCGCGAACGGCGGCATTACGAGCACCAGGCCGCGGCCTGGTCGCCCCCTTCCCCCTGAAAGGAGCACCCATGCCCCGCAAGGCAAAGACCCCCGCCAAGGCCAGCAACACCATCCGCAACGAGCGCAAGAGCGGCTCGTCCAGTGCGATGCTCAACAGCAGCAGCATTGCTGCCGACCTGGCCGCGTTCCGCAAGGCAGGTGGAAAGATCGAAGTACTTGGCAACACCTGGTCGCTGAAGAAAGCCAGCTGACCGTGCCGGCGACCGCGGCGGCGACTCCGCCGCGGCCGGCCTGCCGCCCTACCTGTCCAGCCGCACCCGCACCGATCCGGAATGCGATTGCAGGCTGATGTCCCCATCGCCCGCGCCCAGCCGCGTTTCCAGCGAGCTGCCCGGGCCATGACGCGGACGCTCGACCGTTCCAGCCTGGCTGTCGATGGAACCGCTGAAGCTCTTGACCGACAACTGCGCCGATACCGTGCGTGGCAGCCGCAGCAGGATGGGCGCACTCACCGACTGCGCGCTGATGCGGCCGCCCGGTGCCAGCGCCGACGCCGCCAGTTCGACCTTGCCCGATACCGTCTCCACCGCCAGCCGCTGGGTCCTCCCTGCGTCCACGCCCACCTGGCCGGAAACGCTCTGCGCGCCGATATCGCCACTGACCCCGCCACCGGCACGGATGCTGCCGCTTACCGTGCGTGCATCCAGCCGCGCGGTCTGCAACTGCGCCAGCACATCGCCGCTGACCGTGGTCAACGCCGTTTCGCCGCTGCGCCCGCTGGCACGCAGGTCGCCGCTTACCGTATTGGCCTGCAGCCGCTTCACGTCCACGCCATCGATATCCAGATCGGCGCTGACCGTGCCCAGCTGCACTTCCACTCCGCGCGGCACGCGCAATTCCAGCGTCGCCCCACCCGAGTTGCTGCGCCGCGGATATTCCACTTCCCAGCGCACGCGGTTGGCGCTCTTTTCCGGCTTCAATGCCAGGCCATCGGACAGCGTGCCGGTCAACTGCACGTCGTTGCGGTCCCAGCCGCGAACAGTCACCTTGCCGGCGACGTTGCTCAGTTCGATGCGTCCGCCGCTGGCGATCGCATGGCGATCATCGACGCGGGTGTCTGCCCACGCCGGCGCGGACAACAGCAAGGTGGCACTCAACAGGATGGAAAATCGCATGGGCTGCTCCTTCAGGTGGTCAAGCCGGTAGTGGCCATCGCCGCCTGCCGGGTCAGTTCAAGGCGCAGCGCGTAGGTACGCTGCAGTTGTTCCAGCAGGTGGCGCGAGCGCGGATCCTGTGCCAGCGCGTCGCGGATCTGCGCGGCACTGCGGTCCAGTTCGGCCAATGCCGGCTGGTAGTCGGCCACGCGCTGTTCCGGCAGCACGGCCATGGCCTGCCGGTACTCTTCCGTCATCGCACTGGCCTGCACCTGCAGCGTGGTCGGCATGCCGGGGGTTGCAGGCTGCACCTGCAGCGCCGTCGGCAGCACCGCATACAGTGCGATGCCGGCAGCCAGCGCGCCCCCCAGCGGCCAGATCCAGCGGCGGCGGCGATGGTGGCCGCGCGGCAGGGCGCTGGCCACGGACTGCGCCGGCAACGCTGCGCTGCCATCCTGCCGCGGTGGCAGGGCCGCCTTCAGCCGCGTCCAGCCGTCCTGCGGAACCGGCCTGCACGCCGGCAGCGCACGCAGCCGCTGCCGCAGCGGATCGTCATTGCGCGGCATGTCCACGCCGGCAGGGTGCTGCCGGCCGTGCTCCTGTCCAGGGTGTTGGCGATGATCGTTCATGTCATGTCTCCCAGCCGCGCCCGCAGCAACCCGCGCGCACGATGCAGCTGCGCCTTCGAACTGCCGACCGCCATGCGCAGCTGCCCGGCGATCTCATGGTGCTTCCATCCTTCCACATCGTGCAGCACCAGCACGGCCCGGGCACGTGGCGGCAAGGTGGCCAATGCCCGTTCCAGGTCACGTTCTGTCCCGGCACCTGCATCGTGCACGCCCAGCTCCGGCAGATCGCCCTCCATGTCGTCCAGGCTGTCGTGGGCGTCGCCACCGCGTGCGCGCAGGTCCATCAGTGCCGCATTGACCGCCAGCCGATGCAGCCAGGTGGCCAGGCTGCTTGTCATGGCGGAAGCCCGGCAGTGCCTTCCAGGCCTGCAGGAACGCATCCTGCAGGACATCTTCGGCACGTGCCTGCTGGCCACCGCACAACCGCCATACCACCGCGAACAGGCGCGGGGCATGGCGGCGGTAAAGCTGTTCGTATGCCCCCATGTCACCGGCGGCCGCCGCATCGACCAGCGCCCGCTCATCAAGGGGCGGGCCATCGGCAAGCGGCGTTGGCAGGAAAGTGTCCAGCATGAGCCTTGGATGCGAGCGCGCGAAGAATGGTTTAAAGACAATCACCGATGCCGGGCTTTAAACCTTCCGCCAGCTGCCGGCATCCAATCCCGGTAACCAGACGGCCGCCCAGGCCTGGGAGGGATCCGGTGTCCACCACCGCCGCAAGCGGCCTGCTCGCCATCGTCGTCTGCGCGGCACTGCAGGGCAATCCCCTGCAGATGCAGCTGCGCCTGGACGCCACGCATGCCTGCCTGCTGCTCGATCACGTGCCGGTCGCCTGCGTGCGCCGGCCAGCGGCAGGGTCGGCAGTCGAATCAGGGCCGGCACGCAGGTAACATCGGCATCCCCCTGTATTTACCGGATACCGCTGCATGGAGAAGTACCTGCCAACGTGGACCCATGCCTGGCTCGTCCAGGTGGAGCTGGCCGTGCAGGTGCTGCTCACCGTGCTGCTGGCGTGGCTGGTGCGCGTGCTGGCACGGCGCCTCATCCGCCGCTTCGCCACGCATTACGCGCTGCCGCAGGAAATGGTGATGGGCGCGCGCCGGGTCACCACGTTCATCGTCTACTTCACCGCCCTGCTGGTCATCCTGCACATCTTCGGCACCTCGGCGGCGGTGCTGTGGACCGCGTTCACCGGCTTCGCCGCGGTGGGCGCCGTCGCGTTCTTCGCTGCATGGAGCGTGCTGTCCAACATCTTCTGCACGCTGCTGATCTTCACCACACGCCCGTTCCGGCTGCACGATTACATCGAAGTGCTGGAGAACGGGGAAAAACCCGGCCTGAAGGGACGCGTCATCGACGTCAACCTGATCTATACCACCCTGCAGGAAACCGGCGAGGGCCACGAAGGAACCGTCCTGCAACTGCCGAACAACCTGTTCTTCCAGCGCACCGTGCGGCGCTGGCGCGATACCTCGCAGGCACCGGGGGGCATCCAGGGCGACGGCTGAACGTCCGTCATGCCAGCGGCTCAGCGCAGCTGGCTGTCCTTGCTGCCACGCCGGTTGTAGCCACTCTGCGCCTGCTCGTCCTCATCGTGCGCCTGCTGGCAGCTGACACACAGCCGTACGCCCGGCACGGCCTGGCGCCGGGCCAGTGGAATCGGCGCATCGCATTCTTCGCAATGGTCCAGCCCCGGCCCCTGCCGCAGCTGGCGACGCGCGCGCGCGATGGCATCGTCGACGGTTGCGTCGATCTGGTCCTGTACCGCACCGTCTCCCGCCCATCCGGTGGCCATGGGCATTCCTCCACGTGTATGGGGCGCCAGTATGCGCCGTCCGGGGTGCAGGGCAGGTCGATGACCCGCCGCCGGCTTACCAGACCAGATCGTCGGGGATCTGGAACTGGGCGTAGTACGCATCATCCTCGGCGTTGCCGGTGGAGGGCATGCTGCTCTCCCCCGCCTGGCCATGGTCGACCAGGATCGCTTCCGGAGCGCGCTCGCGCACCTTCTCCGCCGCTGCACGCGGCAACAGCGCGAAACCTTCACCATGCGCGACGATGACCAGCGCGCCGGCGGACAGCGCCTTGCGCAGTTTTTCGTCGATCAGCAGCGTGCGGATCGCGATGCCATCGGTGAAGCGGTATTCGCTGTCTCCCGCATGCGGCACCGCGTGAGCCTGGATGATCTGCCGCGCCTGCGCCTTCTGTTCCAGCGCGCGCGCCTGTGCGTTGCGCTCGGCGGCCAAGGCGCGATCGCGCTCGGCCTTCTCCAGGCGCGCCCGTTCAGCCTCGCGCTGGACCTCCGCCGACAGTGCCGGCGCCTTGCCTTGGCGGGCCTTGGCCTGCTCCCGGGCGGCGGCGCTGGCCTGCGACTTCTTCGCCAGCCCGGCCTTGAGCAATTGTTCCTGCAGCGCGTTCGGCTTTGCCATGGTCCTGCCTGCAACTGGTCTATCGTAGGGGTCCCCATGATACCGGAGCACCGCCCGCCCCATGCCCGTCCTGAAGTACCTTGCCGGCTACCCCGAGCCGGTGCTTGCCCAGGTCCGCCAGCTGCTGGCCGAAGACCGGCTGGGCGCATTGCTGCAGCGGCGGTACCCGGATCTGCACGAAGTACGCAGTGATCGCCAGCTGTATGACTACACGCAGGACCTCAAGGACCGCTTCCTGCGCCAGTCGGCCAGGCTGCACAAGGTGTGCTACGACAATCGCCTGGAAGTCATCCGCCATGCGCTGGGCATGCACACTGCGGTGTCGCGCGTGCAGGGCAGCCGGCTCAAGGCCAGCCGCGAAATCCGCGTGGCCAGCGTGTTCCGCCAGGCTCCGGCCGCCTTCCTGCGCATGATCGTGGTGCATGAGCTGGCGCACCTGAAGGAGGCGGCGCACAACAAGGCGTTCTACCAGCTGTGCCAGCACATGGAACCGGATTACATGCAGCTGGAATTCGACACCCGGCTGTACCTGACCGAACTGTCGCACCGCGGCGACTGAAGCGGCGGCCGGCCCTGGCAGGTACACTGCGCGCCCGTTGAGACCTCTGCCCATGCTCCCCATCCGTCTGGACAAACGCCTCGCCGAACTGCTCGGCTGCCCGCGCGGCGAAGCGCGCCGCTACATCGAAGGCGGCTGGGTGCGCGTGGATGGCGAAGTGGTCGAGCAACCGCAGGCAGCAGTGACCAGCCAGTCCATCGAAGTGGACCCGGCCGCGCGCGACGAGCGTGCCGCGCGGGTATCGATGCTGCTGCAGAAGCCGGCCGGCATGCCCGCCGACGCGCTGTGCGCGCAGGTCACGCCCGCCTCGCGCAGCCCGCTCGATGCCAGCGGCATGCGCCCGCTGCAGCGGCATTTCCATGGGCTGCAGCTGGCCGCGTCGCTGCCGGCACAGGACAGCGGACTGGTGGTGGTCAGCCAGGATCCGCGCATCCTGGCCCACCTGCAGCAGCAGCTGTCGCGCACCGAACAGGAATTCCTGGTCGACGTTCAGGGCGAGCGCGCGTTGTGGGACATCGCACGGCTGCAGGCCGGGCTGCAGGAAAACGGTCGCGCGCTCGGTGGCTGCCGGATCAGCTGGCAGAGCGAACAGCGGCTGCGCTTTGCCAGCAAGGGCCTGCATCCGCGCATGTTGCGCGATGCCTGTGCGGGTGCGGCGATGCAGGTCACCGGCATCCGCCGGCTGCGGATCGGCCGCGTGGCGCTCGGCCCCCTGGTGCCGGGGCAATGGCGCTACATGGGTGCCGACGAACGCTTCTGAGCACGCACTGGGCGCGCGCGGGATGGCCGGTTAGCATCACCGCATGACCCAAGCGAAACCTCTCTGGCGAAGGCTGCTGCGCTGGCTGGCCATCTTCCTGGCACTGCTGGTGCTGCTGGTGCTGTCCGGCCTGCTGCTGGCCGACCACCTGACCCCGCAGGCACGCGGCGAGCCGTCCAGCGTGTTGGCACCGCAACCGGCGCAGACGCGCATGGACCGTGAATCCATGGCGTTGCAGGCCGCGCATCCCGGGCAGTCCGGCGTGGCCTTTCTGTCCGACGGGCTGGATGCCTTCGCCGCGCGTTCGGTGATCACCGAGCGCGCCGAGCGCAGCCTGGACCTGCAGTACTACATCTGGCACGACGACCTGATCGGCCACCTGATGGCGCGTGCCCTGCACGATGCCGCCGAACGCGGGGTGCGCGTGCGCATCCTGCTCGACGACATGAACGCGCAGGACAAGGACGCGCTGATGATGGCGCTCGATGAGCATCCCAACATCGAGATCCGCCTCTACAACCCCTTCCGCAACCGTGATGGGCTCTGGCGCATGGTGGAAATGGTGCAACGGGTGTTCTCCATGAACCACCGCATGCACAACAAGAGCTGGATCGCCGATGGCCGCGTGGCCATCGTCGGCGGCCGCAACATCGGCGAGGAGTACTTCAGCGCCCGCGCCGACGTGAACTTCCGCGATCTGGATCTGCTGGTCGTCGGGCCGGCGGTGAACGAGGCCAACCACGTATTCGACGATTTCTGGAACAGCCAGGCGGCCGTGCCGATCGCCGCGCTGGCGTTCCACACGCCAGCCGAACTGCGGCTGCTGATGCGCGAATCGGACAACCAGGCCAGGCGCGATGCCGCCGGCCCGTACCTGCGCGAAGTGGATGCATCGCGCCGGCGCGCCCAGGCCAGCGCCTCGCCGCTGCACTGGAGCGACCATGTCCGCATTCTTTCCGATCCGCCGATGAAGCACCGGCGCGACGACCAGCAGGACTGGCTGGTGACCCGGCTGGCCCACATGCTCGGCACCAGCAGGCAGAAAGCGCTGTTGATCTCGCCCTATTTCGTGCCCGGCGAGGAGGGACTGCGGGCAGTGTCGGCGATGCGTTCGCGCGGCGTGCAGGTCGGTGTGGTCACCAATTCACTGGCTGCCAATGACGTGGTGGCGGTGCATGGCGGGTACATGGGATATCGTGCGCCGCTGCTGCGGGCCGGCGTACAGGTTTACGAACTGAAGGCGAATGGACAGGCCACCGGCTCCGGCCTGTTCGGCAGCAGCGGCGCCAGCCTGCACACCAAGGCCTTCGTGCTGGACGACCGTCGCGGCTTCGTCGGTTCGTTCAACCTCGATCCGCGCTCGGCCTATCTCAACACGGAGATGGGAGTGGTGTTCGACGATCCGGCGATGGCCGCCCAGCTGACCGATGAATACCTGCGCCTGGCCAGTCCGGAACAGAGCTGGTGGCTGGCGCTGGACCGCCATGGCGACGTGCGCTGGCTGGACCGCGAGGGCAGGCCCGAATGGATCGCCACCGAGCCGGACAGCAGCTGGCGCCTGCGTACCGCGGCGCGGATCATCAGCTGGCTGCCGCTGGAATCGCAGCTTTGAGGATGTCATGGAGCGAGTCCGGCTCGGTGTAGAGCCGGGCTCTGCCCGGCTGGAGGCATGGCGCAGCGAGGTAGAGCCGGGCTCTGCCCGGCTGGGGGCATCACGCAGCGAGGTAGAGCCGGGTTCTGCCCGGCCGGGGGCATCACGCAGCGAGGTAGAGCCGGGCTCTGCCCGGCTGGAGGCATCACGCAGCGGGGCAGAGCCCCGCTCTACGCTTCGTCGATGGTTTCCACCGGGCGGCCATGCAACCGCCGCCATATCCACAGCAGCGCGTGCGGCGGCGTGCCCGGAATCCGCTCCAGCCAGGCCATCGCCTGGCCCTGGCCGATGTGGCCGTGCCGGCACAGCAGACTGGCGGTGGCGGCGGCCCGCGCCAGCCGCAGACTGAGCGCCAGGCCGCTTGTCGCCTGCGGCGCATGCAGTGTTTCGTGCACCCGCCGCGGCAGCTCCCACGCCATCGCGATGCGTTGCGCCACCGGCAAGGTCCATTGCCGCAGCACCGCTTCGGTAGTCCGGTAATCCAGCGCATCGTGCAGGATCGCGGCCTGGTGCTGGAGCTGCTTCATCACCAGCGCCGCACCCAGCCCCTGGGTAAGCCCCAGCCACTGCGCGGCGAATGGATCGTCGCCGGTCACTGTCCGTGCATGGTCCGCCGCTGCCCGCGAGGCCAGCAGCGCATGCTCCCAGATCACCCCGCTGAACCTCGGGAAGACCGCGCAATCCACCTGCATGACCGGCTGCACCAGCACCGCGCTGATGATCTGGCGAATGCCATCGGTGCCGACCAGCGTCACCGCCCGCTGCAGGCTGTCCACCGGCCGCTCCTGGACACGGAATGCCGGGCTGTTGGCGATGCGCAGCAGGTTGCCCGCCAGCACTGGATCCTGGCCGATGATCGAGGCGATCATCCGCGCCGATGCGTCCGGCTCGTTCACACTGTGGATCAGCTGTGGCAGCAACTGCGGGCGGCGTGGCAGCTGGCGCGCGCTCCAGTCGCGCTCCTGCAGTGCGCGCGACGTGGCGTCCTGCAACGCGGTGTTGACGGCTCCACCGCCCTGCGGCACCGGGTGCAGGGCGAGCGCGTACAGGCTGGAATACAGCCTCGCTTCGGTATCGCCGGTGTCGCCGATGTCACCGGCAACAGCCTGCGCCGGTGCGCTGGGACACGTCGTCGCGGATGCCGGTGCCGGTGCCGGCGTCAGCAGACGCGGCCTGTCGTGGCGGCCAGCGCGGCCACGCAGCCAGTCCCGGCAACGTTGCCAGAGGCCAGCAGGGATCGCGTTCACCGCGCTCTCCGCGACATCACCCTTCCACCCACCTCCAGCACGCCAGCCTCCCTGTCCATCGCTGCGGGCAATTCCGCCATGCGTGCAGCATCGGCACGCACTTCAGGTTCTTTAATGCTCCGTCCTGCGCCGCCCTTCCCTCCCCTGCACATCCGCCGCGCGGTAATGCACTAGAATGGCCCCGCGCGACCCGTCCCCCTGTACAGACGATGTCGCTTTTTTTGTTTTCAGCCACTCACAATGCTGGCATGTTCGCAGTGGGTCGCCGCTGTTCGTGCCAACGGAGCTGCCATGATCTTCGAAACCCTCGCAACCACCGGCCACGAACAGGTGGTGTTCTGCCACAACCCCGATGCCGGCCTGCGGGCGATCATCGCCGTGCACGACACCACCCTGGGCCCGGCCCTGGGTGGCGTGCGCATGCGGCCCTATGCCAGCACCGAAGAAGCGCTCGCCGACGTGCTGCGGCTCAGCCGCACCATGACCTACAAGAACGCCCTGGCCGGCCTGAACGTGGGCGGCGGCAAGGCAGTCATCATCGGCGACCCGCGCGTGGACAAGACCGAAGTGCTGTTCCGCGCCTTCGGCCGCCATGTCGATGCGCTGGGCGGGCGCTACATCACCGCCGAAGACATGGGCACCGATGTCAATGACATGGAAAACATCTACCTGGAAAGCCAGTACGTCACCGGCGTGCACCAGGTGCATGGCGGCTCCGGCGATCCCGCCCCGTTCACCGCCTATGGCGCGCTGCAGGCGTTGATGGCGTCGCTGCAGGCAAAGCTGGGCCACGAGGAGGTCGGCAAGACCAGCATCGCCGTGCAGGGCCTGGGCCACATCGGCATGGAACTGGTGAAGTTGCTGCGTGATCGCGGTGCCAAGCTGTTCGTCACCGATCTGAATCCCGCGCTGGTGGAGCGCGCGGTTTCCGAATACGGCGCTGAAGCCGTGAAGCCGGACGAGATCCATGAGGTGGCCGCCGACGTGTTCGCTCCCTGTGCACTGGAAGGCGGCATCAGCCTGGACGTACTGCCGCGCCTGAAGGCGCGCATCATCTGCGGCACCGCCAACAACCAGCTGTCCAGCCCGGAGGTGGGCGATGAACTGCATGCGCGCGGCATCCTGTATGCGCCGGACTATGCGGTGAAC
>JAFAFF010000127.1 GCA_023423605.1 Pseudomonadota bacterium | reverse complement strand
CACCGGGCAAGTGGCGCACCAACGGCCCGCTGTCCAACCTGCCAGCGTTCGGTGCCACCTACAGCTGCAAGCCGGGCCAGCCGATGCAGCGTGTCGAGGCCGAACAGATCCGCATCTGGCGCTGATCGGCAGACGAAGCGTTGAACAAGGGGCGCCCCATCCGGGCGCCCCTTTTTTTTTTCCATGGCTGCCTCCCCGAGGGAAACAGCGCATAAAAAGACCCCGGCACAAGGCCGGGGTCGAATGTCGTCACGTAACGAGAGAACTATTACGCGCTACGATCAGAAATCGTAGGACGCACTCAGACGAACCGAACGCGGGGAAGTGAAGAACGTCCCCATGTTGTAGGTATTGGACACGGTGTACGGGCCGGTCTGGTACTGCGCTTCGGACTGCAGCTGACGGCGCTGGTTCAGCACGTTGAAGACATCCAGGCTGAGGCCCAGCTTGTGGTCGGCGAAGGCCGGGCGGTACAGCACACCGAGATCCACACGCGTGGTCCACGGCTGCCGGCCCGCATCACCAGGACGCGAGAACGAACCATTGCAGTAATGGTAGGACGAGCCGTAGCCATTCAGAGGATCGCTCTCGTCGGTACCGTAATAGCCCAGACAGCTCTTCGGCATGCCGGACATCACGCGCAGCGTGGCCGATGCGGTCCATTCGTCAGTGAACTGATAGGCGCCGAAGCCCTTCAGCTGATGACGACGGTCATTGGCCAGATAGCCGCCACCGTACTCCATGATGGCAGCGGCATCCCAGTCCTGGGTCTTGGAGACATCATCCTGGCCGATATCCGATTTGACCTGGCCTTCGGTGTTGCCGAAATTACGCGACCAAGTGTAATCCAGACGACCGTACCACTTGTCGCTCATCGGGTGTTCGATGAACAGATCGACCGCAACGTAGTCACGCTTGGCCTTGTTGCTGCCGTAACCCCAGTCCGCGCCGCTCATGTTCACCGAGGTGTAGCCGCTGCCATCGATGTGCTTGACCTGGAAGTTGTTGGTCTTGCCCGGATTGAAGATCACGCAGCCGGGGACCTCCATGTTGTCGATGTCGGCCCCCATCGACTCCAGCTTCTCGTAGATGCGATCGGAATCGCAGGTATCGTCGATGGCGGTCTGCAGGCGACGGTAAGTAAACTTGGCACCGGAGTTCCAGGAATCACCCAGGCTCTTTTCGAAGCCGAGGATCAGCTCGTCCTGGTACTGGGACTTCAGGTCGGTCGGGGCAACCGACAGCGGGTCCGGTGCCTGGCCGTATTCGTTGTTGGACGAGACCGGGCCCGGGCCGAGGGCCGTAAGATCGGTCGGATT
The DNA here is from genome assembly GCA_023423605.1 of Pseudomonadota bacterium. GTDB lineage: Bacteria > Pseudomonadota > Gammaproteobacteria > Xanthomonadales > Xanthomonadaceae > Stenotrophomonas. Next base: position 12,392 of record JAFAFF010000127.1, on the reverse strand, counting down.
GCCATTGGCATCGATGCCGCCGTAGGTGAAGTACTCGCGGGTGTACGTCGAGGCGGACGCACCGCGGATGGCCACGCTGTTGGGCAGCGCCAGATAGTAGCGCCCCAGGTTGGCGAACACCTTCAACGACGAATCACCGAACACGTCCCAGCTGGCGCCCAGACGCGGCGCCCACTGATCGCCACTTTCCACATAGGCAATCTTCGAGCTGTTGAAGTTCGTGAACTTGTCGTTGCGCACGCCGATCGTCAGCAGCCAGTTCGGAGTGACCTGCCAGCGGTCTTCCAGGTAGTAGGCTTTCTGTTCCACCGACATGCTGGTAGTGGTGGAGAAAATGTACTTCTGCACGTAATAGCCGTTTCCGCCTGGAGGCGTAATGCCGAAGCCCGGGCTCGGGGACGCCGTCGGTTCGCCACGGCTGTACAGCCAGGCATAGCCTGGACCCGTCATCGCTTCGCCTTCGTTATGGCCCTGGAAGTACATGTTGTCGATACCGCCGGTCAGCTCATGGTCGCCGATGCGGTACTGCAGGTCCACGCGCAGACCACGAGTCTTGCTGCCAGCGTCTGCTGACTTGGTGTACAGCGCGGTCTGGTCGTTGCGGATCGGAGTACCGCCGGTGATGGCCGGATCCTGGTTGGTGGGGCCGCTCAGATACGCGTTGGTGGAATCCAGAGCGTTGAACTCCAGGTTGCTTTCCTTGCTGCGGCCGTACACAGCGCTCAGTGTCAGATCATCTGTCAGATAGCTGGTGAATTTGAAGATGTCCACCTCATCCTTCAGCTTGGTGGTGTTTGGATAGGTACCCGTCGAATCACCACCGGACAGCGTGTCGTAGTCGAACGCGGTGTAGTAGCCTCCCGTGCGGTCAGTGTGCTCGAAGCGGGTGTACTCCAACGTATTGTTGTCGTTGATGTTCCAGTCGAGCTTGCCGTAGAACTTCGGCACGCTGATGTTGTAGTTGTTGCGCACCTGCTGCGCTGCCGCACTGTTGCCGGTGGAGATACCGTCGGTCTTGTCGGTTTCCGCAGCCAGATGGATGAACAGGCGGTCCTCGATCAGCGGGCCGCTGGCGTAGCCGCTGACCGTGGTCCGGCTCGATGAATCCCCCTTGCGGTAGCGGTACAGCGTTCCCGCCTTGTCGGGATCTTCATACGAATACCCATCCGGGAGCGCGAGGTCGGGATACACGACCGTGGCCGGCGATGCACCGAGACTCTTCGGCGACCATGTGGTCTGGAAACCGAAATGCCACTCGTTGGTGCCGCGCTTGCCGATCTGGTTGATCACGCCGCCCGTGGAACGCCCGTAGCCCGCGCTGTAGCCGCCCATGTAGGTTTCCTGCTGGTCGATCACGCCGTAAGGCAGGGTCGTACCACCCAGGTTGTTCAGCGGGTTGGAAGTGTTGAAGCCGTTGAGGTAGTACGCGTTCTCAGTGACGCTGGCGCCGCCGAAGGACAGGGCAGAACGCGAACCATTGCTGAACTCGCCACTGCCGGCGACCACGCCAGGCGCCAGCAGCGCGATGGCCTCGGCGCTGCGGCCCAGCGGCAGCACGGCCAGCTGTTCGGAGGTGATGACCGATTTGGACACCGTGTTGGTGACATCGATCTTCGGCACATTGGCCGCCGTGACCGTGATGGCACCGAGGTTGGTCGCATCCCCGCCAGCGCCTTGGCCGAAGGACACTTCGGTACCCACGCCCACCCTCAACTGCACGTTGTCACGCTGCTCGACCACCTGGCCGTCACGTTGCAGGATGATGCTGTACCGGCCTACCGGCAGCGAGCCGAGGTTGTATCGACCGTTGTCGTCTACCGCGACGGTGCGCGTCAGTCCGGTATCGCTGCGGACGACGACGGTGCCGCCGGCTGCAGCTGGCGCACTGCCGTAAAGGGAACCGGTGGTGCTCTGCGCCGCGGCGGCGCCGATGAGAGAGGTCAGGACGACTGCGAGCGCTGTGCGCTTCAGTCGTGTAGCCCGCATGCTGCTGGTCATGAAATATCCCTTGTTCGTTGAGAGCGAAACTGCCGCTTGACGTGCATTGCCGATGCGTTGTCAGTATCAAACAGCTGAATCGGATCTTAACTTCATATTCCGTTAATTCGCAACGAAATCGAAATATTTCTCCAGATGATTGAATTTAAAGGATTTATTTGGATTTTGATACTTTTTGACACATTCAAGCACTGAAGGACGACATCCGCCTTGCGCACTTGGCGCAGGATCATTAATGTAGTAGAGCTATAAAGCAAAGTCGGCCACTACGGGTAGCATTCTGCCGGTTGCTTGACGAGAGGCTTTGGATGATTCGTGGGAATACCATCTGCCTGTGGTACGACGGCACCGCGCTGGAAGCGGCCACGTTCTATGCAGCAACCTTCGATGACAGCAGCGTGCTCGCCGTGCACCATGCCCCTGCCGACTATCCCGCCGGCAACCAAGGGGATGTGCTGACGGTGGAATTCACCGTGCTCGGCATCCCCTGTGTTGGTCTCAATGGTGGCCCCGGCATCACCCACAACGAAGCCTTTTCGTTCCAGGTCGCCACCGACGACCAGGCGGAAACCGACCGGCTGTGGAACGCGATTGTCGGCAACGACGGCGCCGAAAGCGCGTGCGGCTGGTGCCGGGATAAATGGGGAATATCCTGGCAGATCACCCCGCGGGTGCTGACCGAGGCCATCGCCGATCCCGACCCGGAGGTGGCCAGACGTGCGTTCGAAGCGATGATGCGGATGACCCGCATCGACATCGCCGCCATCGAAGCCGCACGGCGCGGGCCGTAGGCGGGCTTAGGAGACGAGGGGATCAAGTCGTGGTCGAGCGGCTGCCTGCGTCAGACACACCTGGAACGACTTGACCCACCCCTCTTTACCATCAGACGCCGCGCAGGTGGTTGCGCCGCTTCGGCGGGCCCGGCGGACGACGCTTGTTGAAAGGCGGCTGGCCGCGCCAGTAGCGGATCAACAACCAGCCGAACAGCATGCCGCCAAGGTGTGCGAAGTGAGCCACGCCCGGCTGCCAGCCGGTGGCGCCCAGCACCAGTTCGCCCACGCCGAACAGGATCACGAACGTGCGTGCCTTCATCGGAATCGGCGGGAACAGCAACATGACCCGCTGGTTCGGGAACAACATGCCATAGGCCAGCAGCAGGCCGAACACGCCACCGGAGGCGCCGAGCACGGTGGCCGGGTTGTCCATCAGGCTGCCGACCAGCAACTGGCACAGGCCCGCACCGGCCACGCATACCAGGTAGTAGATGAGGAACCGCTTCTCGCCCCAGGTCTGTTCCAGTGGCGCACCGAACATGAAGACGGCGAGCATGTTGAAGAACAGATGGCCGAAGCTGCCGTGCAGGAAACCATAGGTCAGCAGTTGCCAGGGCTGGAAATTGCCGCCGGGGGAAAACGCATCGAAGCTGCCCTGCAAGGGTTGCAGCATGAACGGTGCGAAGGTGGCATCGCCAAGCAGGAAAGGCTGCTGCAGCAGGAACAGGATCGCATTGGCGATCAGCAGCGCCTTGGTGACGGTAGGCAGTCGCGGGAACATGGGGGCACCCTTTGGAACGGCCCCCATCATAGCCGGTCCGCCGCCACGCACGGCACGGCGCCGTGCGCAGGCTCCCATCGACAGATGTCCGGCAGGCGTGCCGCCAGCGCCCACCCTGCCGGCTTACCGCAGGCCCCATATCTCCGCATCCAGGTCGCGTGCCGGCCGTCGCACGCGGCCCTTTTCGACCACCACGCCTTCCGCGCGCAGCCGTTGGCACTGCTCACGCCAGCCCCGCGATCCTTCCGGCATGGCGATGCGCCCGTCCACGCGCAGCACGCGGTGCCATGGCAGGTCCGGGTCGTCGTTGCCGCCCAGCACGCGGGCGGTCAACCGCGCCCGCCCCGGCAGCCCCGCGCGGGCCGCCACTTCGCCATAGCCCATCACCTGCCCCGCCGGAATCGCACGGATCACCGCCAGGATGCGCTCGCGCGCCTGCTGCGCGCTCAGCGGCGCAGGCGCGTCACCAGCACCACTCCGCACAGTACCAGCGCGGTGCCGAGGATCTGCGCCGGGCCCATCGGTTCGTCGAGCAGCCATAGACTCATCACGATCGTGGAAACCGGACCGAGCATACCCACCTGAGCGGCCAGCGACGAGCCGATGCGCTTCACCGCCAGCATGATCGCCAGCACCGGCAGCAGCGTGCACACCGTTGCGTTGGCCAGCGACAGCCACTGCACCGCCACCGGCGCCTGCCACAGCAGCGACCAGTGATGGGTCATGGCGAAATGCAGCAGCACCAGCACGCAGGCCACGCAACTGGCCTGCGCGGTCAGCCGCACGGCGCCGACGCGCGCCACCACCTGGCCACTGCCGAACAGATACAGCGCATAGCTGAGTGCACTGCCCAGCACCAGCGCGCTGCCCAGGATGATCTGCCCGCCTTCCCGCTGCAGGTCATGCCCGAATGCCACCAGCACGCCGGCATAGCTCACCGCCAGCGCCAGCACCTGCCAGCGGCCGGGCCGTTGCCGCGCCAGCAGCACGTTGATCAGCAGCACCAGGGTCGGGTTGAGGTACAGGATCAGTCGTTCCAGCGTCACGCTGATGTACTGCAGGCCCTGGAAATCCAGCCAACTGGACAGGTAATACCCGGTGAAGCCCAACCACGCGATGCGCGCGCGGTCGGCCCAGCCCAGCGGCGCGGCCCGGCGCGAGGACCACCACGCCAGCAGCAGGAACAGCGGGAACGCCATCGCCATGCGCAGCGCCAGCAGCGTGGTGGCATCCACGCCATGGCGAAGGCCGAGCTTGACGATGATGGCCTTGCCCGACGCGGCCACCGCGCCGACGGCGGCCAGGCCGATGCCGCCCAGCGCGATGCGGGATGAGGACGTGGCGGACAGGGACGGCGAAGCAGGCATGGGGCGCGCATTGTCGCATCGGCGCCGCCGTGCGCAAGCGTCAGCGCATCAGCACGATTTCCTCGGATGATGTCGGGTGGATGGCCACGGTGGCATCGAACTGTGCCTTCGTCGCCCCCATCTTCACCGCCACCGCGAAGCCCTGCAGGATCTCGTCGGCCGCATCGCCGAGCAGGTGCAGGCCGACCACGCGTTCCTCCGCGCCCACGCAGACCACCTTGAACAGGCTGCGCTGGCTGCCATCGGCCAGCGCCTGCAGCATCGGCCGGAAATTGCTGCAGTAGACGCGCACGTCCTCGCCATGCGTTTCGCGCGCTTCCTCCTCGCCCAGGCCGACCATGCCCAGCGGTGGATGCGAGAACACCACGGTAGGAACGGTGTCGTAATCCATCCTCGCATCGGGCCGGCCGCCGAACAGGCGGTCCATCAGCTGCCGTGCCGCGGCGATGGCCACCGGCGTCAGGCCCACCTTGCCGGCGAGGTCACCCACCGCGTGCACGCTGGACACCGATGTGGTCTGCCACTCATCCACGACCACCTCGCCACGCTCACCGATATCGATGCCGTTTTCTTCCAGCCCCAGGTCCGCGGAATTTCCACGGCGGCCGATGGCGAAGAACACACTGTCAAACACGCTGTCCAGCGGACCGTCGTGGCCCAGCACGCGCACGCGTTTGCCGTCGTCATCGCGTTGCAGTTCGCGCAGCCGGTAATTGAAATGCACGCGGACACCCTGGTGGCGCAGGTTTTCCGCCAGTTGCGCGGCCAGTTCGCCATCGAAGCGGTCCAGCAGGCGGTTGCCGCGCACCAGCATCGTGACCCGGCTGCCGAGTGCCTGCAGCAGTCCGGCCAGCTCCACCGCGATATAGCCACCACCGACCACGGCCACCTCGGCAGGCGCCTCGCACAGATTGAAGAAATCGTCGGAAACCAGTCCCAGGTCGGCGCCCGGGATATCCGGCAGCTGCGGATGCGCGCCGGTGGCCAGCAGGACATGGGCGCCGCTCAGGCGTACGCCGTCGCTGCATTCCACCGTATGCGCATCGATCAGCCGCCCGCGTCGTGGCACGCGTACCACGCCGGTCTCGTCCAGGCGCCTGCGGTAGCTGGCATGGATGTTTTCGATATAGGCCTGGCGATGCACCACCAGTTCCTTCCACGACAGCGACGGGCGCAACGGCACGTCGAACCCCATCGCGCGCGCCAGGCCGATGCGGCCCGCCAGGTCCGCCGCCAGCCACATCGCCTTCTTCGGTACGCAGCCGATATTGACGCAGGTGCCGCCCAGTTCGCCCGGCTCCAGCATCGCCACGCGCTTGCCATGCTGGGCAGCGCGGAAAGCGGCGGCAAGGCCTCCGGAGCCCCCTCCAAGGACGATGAGATCGTAGTCATGGCGCGTCGTGATCATCGGAATCGCTCAGGTCGGTACGGAACAGGATCGACCGCCGGCGTGTTTCCACAGACCAGGTCGGCGACCCGTTGCCAGGCACCGGCGCTCATGCTGGCTGCCAGCATGCCATGCCCGGCCGCGAGACACGCGTGAGGATGGCCGCGCGCAGCCGTGCGTGAGCAGTTTCCGGCACGCGGGCCGGCGGTTCACTGCGTCGTGCCGGCACGCCGCATCGGTGGCAGGCGAAGGTAGGTCATCGCCCGCCACAGCCATTCCATCGGCCCGAAGCGGAACCGCGCCAGCCATGCGTGGCTGATCGCCACCTGCGCAGCGAACAGCACCAGCGCGAACGGCAGCTGCCACGCGCGTGGAAGCTGCTCGAAGAAGCCCAGCCCGTGGCCATTGAATATCCACGTGCACAGCAGCGACTGCAGCAGATAGTGCGTCAGCGCCATCCGTCCCGGCGCCGCCAGCCAGGCCAGCGCACTGCCTGCCTGCACGATCCACGCCAGATACCCCAGGCACATCAGCAGGCTGGCCACGGCCGCCAGCGCATAGGAAAGGCCGGTGGCGGCAGTGAACACGCCGGGTGCCAGCCAGGGATGCCACAGCGCACTGACCAGCATCAGCAGCAGGCCCAGCGGCATCGCCAGCCAACGCAGCCGGCGATACAGCGGCTGGAACCGCGATGGCTCAGCCAACGCGCCGCTGCGGCCGAACCAGGTGCCCAGCAGGAACATGCCCAGCACTTCCGGCCCGGTGATCAGGATTCCGCCGAACATGTGGCGGACATCGGCCAGGCGTTGCACGTTGGCCTGCATCCAGCTGCCATGGCCATAGGCCTGGCGTTGCGCTTCGATGATGGCCTGCGCGTTGCGCACGCTGCCGGCGCTGTCCAGCGCCGCCGGATCGGCATGTCCCACCATCCATACCAGCAGCGCGAACAGCACGCTCAGGCCCACTGCGAAGCCATAGGCCAACAGCCCGGCGACGGGCAGCCCACGCAGCGGCAGCCGGCGCAGCGCCAGCAACGGGAAGGACATCAGCGCATACAGCAGCAGGATGTCGCCCGACCACACCAGCAGCGCGTGGCAGGCGCCGATCAGCAGCAACGCCAGGCTGCGGCGCAGGTAGAACCCCGTGAAAGCACGTCCGGCCCCCCGCGCGCGTTGTTCCATCACGGCGAAGCCGGCACCGAACAGCAGCGAGAACAACAGGAAGAATTTGCCCTGCACCAGTACGTACACCAGCGCGTCGACCCCGTAGTCGATGCCGCGCCAGCGCGGATCGATGCCGGTGAAGGACAGATCGAGCGGTCCGGCGAACGCCTCGATGTTCATCAGCAGGATGCCCAGCAGGGCGGCGCCGCGCAGGATGTCCATCACCGCGATACGGTCGGCCGCCGGCACCGGCTGCAGTAACGGAGATGCGATGGCCACGGGCGATCCGGAGACAGGGAGCGCCATTATGCGCGCACGCCGCGCTGGCCGGAAACGCGAACGGCCCGCGCAGGCGGGCCGTCCAGGGGCAAGGCGGGCGCCAGCACTCAGTGCTGGTGGCCACCGTCGCCATGCACGTGTCCGTGCTCGAGCTCTTCCTTGCCCGCTTCACGCACGTCGACGATCTCCACATCGAAATGCAGGTCCTTGCCGGCCATCGGGTGGTTCAGGTCGACATCGACCACGCTCATGCCGACCTTCTGCACCGTGACCGCGCGCGGACCAAAGTTGGTCTGCAGCACCACCTGCGCGCCCGGCACCAGCTTCTCCTTGCCGAAGTGCTTCTTCGGCACGCGCTGGGTCAGGCCTTCGCGGCGCTCGCCATAGGCATCGGCCGAGGCCACGTCCACGCCGAAGCTGGCACCGGCTTCCTTGTCCATCATCGCCTTTTCCAGGCCCGGGATGATGTTGCCGTGGCCGATCAGGATGGCCAGCGGCTCACGATCCTTCGACGATTCGATCGGCTCCTGGCCGACCTCGGAAACGGTGTAGTGGAAGCGGACAACGCGGTCTTTTTCGATCTTCATGCGCAACTCTGTCTGGTGCTGCCAAGGGCAGGCGATGGGGGCGGGTTGCCGCCCGGCGGGTACGCCGCCATCATGACGGCCTATCTGAGGTGCCGCATTATCCGGAGATCATGGACATCACGCCAGTTTCGCCCGGCCTGCGCCGCATGGCGGCCACCCTCCTGCTTCTCCTGCCTGCCGCCCTGCTGAGCGCCTGTGGCGGTGGCCACTCCACCCGCCCCGCCGCGCCCGTTGCTGCCCCAAGGGTGTGGCCGAACGTACCGCCGGCCAATCCACAGGCGGCGAACGCGGTGCTGATGCGGGCCATCGGTCTGGTCGGCACGCCGTACCTCTACGGCGGCAATACCCCCGAATCCGGCTTCGACTGCAGCGGGCTGGTGACCTACGTCTACCGGGAAATGCTCGATCTGCGGCTGCCGCGCAGTTCCCGCGAGCTGGCTGCGGTACAGGGGCCGAAGATCGCACCGGACCGGCTCGCCACCGGCGACCTGGTGTTTTTCGGAAGCAGTGGCAATGTCAGCCATGTGGGCATTTACGTAGGTGAAGGCCGCTTTGTGCATGCGCCAAGCACCGGTGGAACCGTCAGGCTCGATTCCCTCGCCGGCCATTACTGGAAGGACCACTACACGGGAGCCAAACGCGTCCTGCACTAACATGAATAGCCTGTATGTTCGAAAACGTGCTATCCATCACACTCATCTAAACGAATATTTAACGTAATTTGTACTTTTCCGACGCTTTCGCAGGGCATGATTGCCCATCGCTTTTAACCCTGTGACCGCCGCGTGACGACCGACGACCTGATGTGTGAAGGCCAGCGTGCCCCGATTTCACCCCGCTCGCCCCAGCGCATCACGCGCGCCGTCCTTGCCTCCCTCGCCCTTGCGCTGGCCAGCGCCCCGGCCTGGGCACAGTCCGCTCCCGCCGTCATCGATGCGCCGGCCACCGTCGCTTCGACCCGGCCCGTTGCCGAAGCCGCCCCGCGCAGCCGCGCCGATGCCGCCGCCAGCGCCACCCTCGCCGCCCTGCTTCCGCACCTTGCGGCCAATGACAGCATTCCCCTGATGGACCGCTCGGCCATGGTCGCCGGCGATCTGAGCCGCCTGCTGGCGAACTACGACACCAGCGCCGCCGGGTCGATCGTGGTCGGCGGCGCCGAAGAAAACAGCAAGATCCAGTCCGTCCTCAGCCGCGCGATGACCCTGCTGGGCACGCCGTACCGCTGGGGCGGCAGCAATCCGGACAGCGGTTTCGACTGCAGCGGACTGGTCGGCTATGTCTTCCGCACCGCACTGGGCATCGAACTGCCGCGCGTGTCGCGGGAAATGGCCAGTGACCGCAAGAACGAACTCATCAACGACCGTACCGCGCTTACCGAAGGCGACCTGGTGTTCTTCGGCCGCAAGGGCCGTGTGGACCACGTCGGCATCTATGTCGGCGAAGGCCGTTTCCTGCATGCGCCGAGCACCGGCAAGGATGTCCGCGTGGATACCCTGCTGAGCGGTTATTGGGGCAACAAGTTCATGCAGGCGCGCCGGGTCAACCTGTAACCGGAGGGTCCGGTCGGCCATCCGCTGGCCGCTTTCACTGCGTTTCCGGGAAGGCCGATCGTCATGATCGGCTTTCGTCCGTCAGGGACACCGCCATCCTGGAACGCCAGTTGCTCGGATAGCCGGGCAGAGCCCGGCTCTACGTGGGGTATCGGGTAGAGCGGGGCTCTGCCCCGCTGCGCGATGAAGGTCCAGCCGGGCAGAGCCCGGCGCTACGCCGTGTCAGCGTGCACCGGGCTCCGGGTCCGCATCGTCCACGCCTACGTTCGTGGAGGGATTGTCGTAGACCTGCCTGTCCAGCAGGCCGGTTTCCTTGGCCACCAGCACCGGCACCAGCATCTGTCCGGTGACATTGGTCATCGTGCGCATCATGTCGAGGATGCGGTCGATCGCATACAGATAGCCGATGGTTTCCAGCGGCAGCCCGGCGGCGCTCAGCACCACCGTGGCCATCACCACCGCCGTGCCCGGCACGCCAGCGGTCCCGAAACTGCCCAGCACCGACGCAATCAGCACGATCAGGTACTGCTCCGGCGACATCGGCACGCCGCTGTACTGCGAAATGAATACCGCGCACAGCGCCGGGTAGATGGCCCCACAACCATCCATCTTGATGCTCGCCCCCAGCGGCACCGCGAACGCACCGTAGTCCTTGTTCACGCCCAGGTTGTGGGTGATGGAGCGCAGCGCGACCGGCATGGCCGCGAAGCTGGACGAACTGACGAACGCCACCTGCATGCCCGGCGCCGCGCCGCGGAAGAATTTCAGCGGGTTCAGGCCATGCGCGAACAGCAGCGCGCTGTACACCACCACGATGTGCAGCGCACAGGCCACGTACAGCGCCAGCACGAAGTTGCCCAGCGGCAGCAGCTTCTCGAAACCATAGCTGCCCACCAGCCCGGCGATCAGGCCGAAGGTACCGATGGGAGTGACTTCCAGCACGAAGCGCGTCACCTGGATCATGATGTCGCTCATCTGCCCGGCCAGCCGCCGTGCCTCACCGACCTTCTCACCCAACCGGACGATCGCGAACCCCACCAGCCCGGCGAAGAAGATCACCGGCAGGATCGAACCGCGGCCGGCCGCCAGCACGGTTTCACCGGCAGCATTGACCCGCGTACCGATGCCCGACAGCGCATAGAACACATTGGACGGCACCACGTCCAGCAGCACCTGCACCACGCTGGGCACTTCGCGCGGCACGTAGTTGCCGGCCATGGTCAGTTGCAGTCCACCGGTGCCCGGCTGCAGCACCGTGCCTACCAGCAGGCCGATGCCCACCGCCAGCGCGGCGGTGATCACGAACCACAGGAAGGTGCGGCCGCTGAGCGCGGCCACCGATTTCTGCCCATGCAGCGAGGAGATCGCATTGATGACCGCGAAGAACACCAGCGGTACTGCGATCATCCTGATCAGCGTGACATACAGGTCGCCGAGCGGACCGAACCAGGTTTCGGCGGCCGGGCCCAGCAACCAGCCGGCCAGGGCGCCGAGGACGAAGCCACCGACCACGCGTTGCCAGAACGGGATGCGCAGCCAGGCAGAGACCAGCTTCATGGTATTTCCAGGGGAGGGAACGATGTTGGCACCTTAGCCGATGCTGCGTCGCGGTACGACCAGCGGGCGGGCAAATCAGCGTGTCATCGGCACGCCTTGTCGCAGCGGTCATAATGAACGCCCGTTCCGTTTCGTGAGAGCCCTCCGTCCATGACCCGAACCCTTCCCCTGCTCGCCAGCGCGGCCGCTACGCTGCTGCTGGGTGCCTGCGCCAGCACGTCGCCGGCGACAACCCCGGCCGGGCTCACGGTCGATGTCCCCTCCGTGGCGCATCCGGATGGCGAGACGCCGCAGTGGTGGTACCGCAGCGGTGCGGCCCAGGCGGCGGGCAATGGTGCCATGGCCGGAAAAGCCAGGAACGTCATCCTGTTTCTTGGCGATGGCATGAGCCTGACCACGGTGGCGGCCGCGCGCATCTTCGAAGGCCAGCGCAAGGGCAATCCCGGCGAAGAGAACCTGCTGTCCTGGGAGCACTTCCCGGCCACCGCGTTCAGCAAGACCTACAACGTCGATTCGCAGACGCCGGATTCGGCCGGCACCATGACCGCCATCACCACCGGGGTGAAGACGCACATGGGCGCGATCGGGGTCAGCGCCGGCACGCGCTTCGACTGTGCCGACAGCCTGCAGAAGGGTCTGTTGACCTGGCTGCAGCTCGCCGACAGCGCCGGCATGGCCACCGGCATCGTCTCCACCGCGCGCCTAACCCATGCCACGCCGGCGGCGACATACGCGCATTCGCCGGAACGCAACTGGGAAAACGACACCAACCTGAGCGAGGAAGCCAAGGCCGCTGGCTGCCAGGATATCGCCCAGCAACTGCTGTCCACTTCGCGCTACGGCCGCGGCCCGCTGGTGGCCCTGGGCGGCGGACGGGCGCAGTTCACCACCATCAACGAAGAAGATCCGGAATATGACGACAAGGTGGGCCTGCGCCTGGACGGCCGCAA
>JAFAFF010000111.1 GCA_023423605.1 Pseudomonadota bacterium | reverse complement strand
ATTTCAGCCAACACGCACAGCCCGACCAGCCCCTGGCGCCCGGGGTGCAACGCATCGTACGCCAGGCCAACGGCAGCATCCGCATGGTCGATGGCAGCCAGGGAAGCCAGGGCAGCCTGTTGCTGGCGCAGCTGTGCCTGGATGACCGCGGCCTGTGGCTGCAGGTAGCTACGGGCGTACGCGGCGTCCACGTGAACGGACGGCCGGTGCGGCGCATGGCGCTGCTGCGTGCCGGCGATGGCCTGTATGTGGACGGCGTGGAAATGCTCATCCAGGGCGCGGTGGACGCACCGGCCGCGCCGCCCGCGGTGCAGTCCGTGCAACAGCCGGACGAACCCCGCCTGCTGCGCGGGCTGGGCGGTCGCCACCATGGCCGCAGCTTCACGCTGGACCGCCCGCGCCTGGTCGGCCGTGGCGCCGAGGCGGACATCGAGATCGACGAACCGGCCTTCGCCGAACAGCATGCGCGCATCGAATGCCACGGCGAACGGGTGCTGCTGCGCGACCTGGGACAGGGCGACGGCAGCCGGGTGAACGGCGTGGCGGTGCGGCACTGCTGGCTGCAGGCCGGCGACCAGGTGGTGTTCGACGGCCAGCACCGTTTCGTGCTGGAACTGCCGAACGACCCACGGGTAAGGCCGTTGCCTGCCGAGGAATACGTGGCCAGCGAGACCGACAACGCGCCGGTGCAGGCCTCGCCGCGACGTGTGCGCCGCTGGCCATGGCTGCTGGTCAGCGCACTGCTGCTGGCCGGGGTGCTCAGCCTGCTGCTGCTGTTCGGCGCACGCTGACGCCTGCGTGGTGCTGGCCATCGGCCGGCAATCGCGACGGCTTCAGGATGGATTCGGATGCAACCAAATTTCCCACGGATTCCGCGGTCCAGAGGCCGCTGCGCTGCGGCATACTAGGAGTCTTGCCCCCACAGGTGTGACATGACGCGCGCGTTCAACTTCAGTGCCGGCCCTGCAATGTTGCCGGAAGCGGTCCTGCGCCAGGCGCAGGAAGAAATGCTGGAATGGCACGGAGCCGGTGCGTCCATCGTGGAGATGAGCCACCGCGGCCCGGAATTCATGGCCGTGGCCAGCGAAGCGGAGGCCGATCTGCGCCGCCTGCTGGACATCCCCGAGGATTACGCCGTGCTGTTCCTGCCTGGTGGTGCCACCACCCAGCAGGCACTGATCCCGCTGAACTTCGCCAGCGCCGGACAGCGTGCCGATTACGTGTTGACCGGGCACTGGGGGAAGACCGCCGTGCGGCAGGCCACGCCGTATGTATCGGTGAACGTCGCCGCCAGCAGTGAAGAGAATGCCTTTCGTGACATCCCGCCCCGCGACGGCTGGCATCTGTCCGACGATGCGGCGTACGTGCACATCACCGCCAACGAAACCATCCACGGCGTGGAATTCCGTGACATTCCCGATACCGGCGATGTGCCGCTGGTGGCCGATTTCAGCTCGTCCATCGCCAGCGAACCGCTGGATGTGCGCCGCTTCGGGGTGATCTACGCCGGTGCGCAGAAGAACCTGGGGCCGGTCGGCATCGCCGTGGTGATCGTGCGCCGCGACCTGCTGGAACGCAGCGGCCAGTCGCGCGCGGACATCTTCGATTACCGCTCGCATGCCGCGCGCGATTCCATGCTCAACACCCCGCCCACCTGGAACTGGTACCTGGCCGGGCTGGTGTTCAAGTGGATGCTTGCCGAAGGCGGCGTGGTCGAATTCGCGCGCCGCAATGCCGCCAAGGCGGCCCTGGTGTATGCGGCCATCGACGCATCCGGCGGCTTCTACCGCAACGAGGTGATGGCCTCGGCGCGCTCGCGGATGAACATTCCGTTCTTCCTTCCCGATGCCGACATGGATGCGCGGTTCGTCGCCGAAGCCAAGGCCGCCGGGCTGCTGGCACTGAAGGGCCACAAGGCCGTCGGCGGCATCCGCGCCTCGCTGTACAACGCCATGCCGCTGGCCGGCGCCGAAGCGCTGGTTGCCTTCATGGCCGATTTCCAGCAGCGTCACGGCTGAACGTCTTTCGTCGTCTGATTTCACGGCGCGTGCCTGCCACGCGCCCTGCACCAAGGAACCCCGATGGCACGCAAACCTGCCAAGCCGGCCAGCAAGAAGGCCGCGCCCGCCAAGGCCAAGTCCGCGCCGAAAGCGGCTGACATCGCGGCCAGCGCACCGCCCGTGCTCGCCGATGTCCGCGCCAAGATCGACCAGATCGACCGTGACATCCAGTCGCTCATCGCCGAACGCGCGCGCTTCGCCCACAAGGTCGGCAAGGCCAAGGGCAAGCTTGCCGCCGCCGTGGACTACTATCGCCCGGAACGCGAGGCGCAGGTGCTGCGCATGGTGGTGGACCGCAACGAGGGCCCGCTCAGCGATGAAGTGCTGGTGCATGTGTATCGCGAGATCATGTCCGCCTGCCTGGCCCAGCAGGAGCCGTTGAAGATCGGTTACCTGGGCCCGGAAGGCACCTTCAGCCAGCAGGCGGTGCTGAAGCATTTCGGGCGCTCCGCGCTGGGCCTGCCGATGGCCAGCATCGAGGAGGTGTTCCAGGAAGTGGAAGCCGGAAATGCCGATTTCGGCGTGGTGCCGGTGGAAAATTCGGGGCAGGGCACCATCCAGATCACTCTGGACATGTTCCTGAC
>JAFAFF010000110.1 GCA_023423605.1 Pseudomonadota bacterium | reverse complement strand
GGTGTTGCCATACAGGTCGCGGAACACCGCGACCGTGGCATATGGTTCCTCGCGCGGGGCTTCCAGGAACTCCACGCCGGCGGCCAGCATGGCGGCATGGTCGCGCTGGAAATCGTCGGTTTCCAGGAAGAAGGCGACCCGGCCAGCGGTCTGGTCGCCCACGTGCGCGGCCTGAACATCGCTGCGGGCGCGCGCCAGCAGCAGCCCGGCACCGCCGCCATCGGCGGCCGGTGACACCACCACCCAGCGCTTGCCGCCGCCCTGGTCGACATCCTGCCGCAGGTGGAAACCAAGAGCGGTGGTGAACCAGGCGATCGCGCGGTCGTAATCGTCCACCAGGAAGGTGGTCAGGGCGAGCCGGCGGTTCATGCCGACAACGCCGCCTGCTGTGCGGCCAGCAGTTCGCCGACGCCCTTTTCGGCCAGCGCCAGCAGCACGTCCAGTTCGTCGCGGCGGAAGGCGTGCCCTTCGGCGGTTCCCTGCAGTTCGATGAAACCACCGCCGTCGTTCATGACGACATTCATGTCGGTATCGCAGTCGCTGTCTTCAAAGTAATCCAGGTCCAGCACCGGCGTGCCGCGGAATACGCCGACCGACACCGCCGCCACCGCGCCGATCACCGGATTGCGCTTGATGTCGCCACGCTTCAGCAGCAGGTTCACCGCCTCCATCAGCGCCACGTAGGCGCCGGTGATGGCGGCCGTGCGGGTGCCACCGTCGGCCTGCAGTACGTCGCAGTCCAGGGTGATGGTGCGCTCGCCCAGCGCCTTGCGGTCAACGCAGGCGCGCAGGCTGCGACCGATCAGCCGCTGGATTTCCAGCGTGCGGCCGCCCTGCTTGCCGCGCGCGGCTTCGCGGTCGCTGCGGGTATGGGTGGCGCGCGGCAGCATGCCGTACTCGGCGGTCACCCAGCCTTCGCCCTTGCCACGCAGGAAGGCCGGCACGCGGTTTTCCACGCTGGCCGTGCACAGCACGCGGGTCTCGCCGAAACACACCAGCACCGAACCCTCGGCGTGGCGGGTGAAGCCGCGTTGGATGACGACCGGGCGCATCTGGTCGGGCTGGCGGCCGCTGGGACGGGAATCGGACATGCGTGGGGGTTCCATGGAGGCGGGAGGAACGCGACCAGGCCCGCACCCCGCGACGGGGCAGGCAGGGAGGCCGTGATGAGGGCGCTAGGGTACCATTCCCCCTTTGCGAGCATCTGGAACATCCATGATCCGAAGCATGACCGCCTACGCTGGCGGCGAGCGTGCCACCGCCTGGGGCACGCTGGGCTGCGAGCTGCGCTCGGTGAACCACCGTTTCCTTGAGGTGGGCACGCGCCTGCCGGAGGAGCTGCGCGCCTTGGAACCGCAACTGCGCGAGCGTATCTCCGCGCGCCTGAGCCGCGGCAAGCTGGACCTGGTGATGCGCCTGCGCGCGCCGGAAACGACCGCCAGCCTGCAGGTGAACGAGGCGTTGCTGGGCCAGTTGGGCGATCTTGCCACCCGCCTGACGTCCCGCTTTCCGGGCATGCGCGTGAGCTTTACCGAGCTGCTGCAGCTGCCCGGCGTCATGCAGGGCGAAGCGACCGACGCGACGGCGCTGCAGGCCGAAGCGCTGGCGTTGCTGGAACAGGTGCTGGACGGTTTCATCGCTGCCCGAGAACGCGAAGGCGACAAGCTGGCCGCTGCCATCAGCGAGCGCGTGGAGGGTATAGAGCGTATCGCTGCCGATGTCCGCACCCTGATTCCGGCAATCCGCGATGGCCAGCGCGCCAAGCTGGCCGCACGCCTGGCCGACCTGCCGCATCCGGTGGACGCGGGACGTGCCGAGCAGGAGCTGGTGATGTGGCTGCAGAAGCTGGATGTGGACGAGGAGCTGGACCGGCTGGGCAGTCACATCGTGGAGATCCGCCGCACGTTGAAGCAACGCGAGCCGGTCGGCCGGCGCCTGGATTTCCTGTTGCAGGAGTTCAACCGCGAAGCCAATACGCTGGGCTCGAAATCGGTGGACAGCCGCACGTCGAACGCCGCCGTGGAGCTGAAGGTGCTGATCGACCAGATCCGCGAACAGGTGCAGAACATCGAATGATCAGTCAGCGAACCAGCACTCCGCCCACATCGGTGGCCGAACCGGCGCGCGGCACCCTGTACATCGTGGCCGCGCCATCCGGCGCCGGCAAGAGCAGCATCGTCAACGCCACCCTGGCGCGTGATCCACAGATCGCCCTGTCGATCTCATTCACCTCGCGCGCCATGCGCCCGGGTGAAGTGAACGGCGAGCACTACCACTTCGTCAGCGCCGAGAAGTTCGAGGAGATGATCGCCGCCGGCGACTTCTTCGAGCATGCCTGGGTGCACGGTGACTGGAAGGGCACCGCCCGGCAGTCGGTGGAACCGCAGCTGGCCGCCGGCCACGACGTACTGCTGGAAATCGACTGGCAGGGCGCCCAGCAGGTGCGCCAGCTGGTGCCCGGCACGGTGACGGTGTTCATCCTGCCGCCGTCGAAACAGGCGCTGCAGGACCGCATGCGCAAGCGCGGCCAGGACAGCGAGGCGGTCATCGCCCAGCGCCTGGGCGCGGCACGCGAGGAAATGCTGCACTTCAACGATTTCGATTACGTCATCGTCAACGAGGTGTTCGACACCGCCGTGGACGAGTTGTGCGCCATCTTCACGGCCAGTCGGCTGCGCCGCGAGGCGCAGAAGGTCCGCCATGCCGGCCTGATCCAGGCGTTGTTGACCGCCGATCCGGGCGCAACTGACTGATTGCAAAAGGATCAGGGCAGGGCTGGCTTGATTTTGTCCAGCCCGTGCCCGTAGAATCCTTCCCCTTTCCCTCATTCGACTGAGCGGCCGACCGGTCGCCGGGAGCCCGTATGGCCCGCATCACCGTAGAAGATTGCCTGGAAGTCGTTAACAACCGTTTCGAGCTGGTCATGATGGCCTCCAAGCG
>JAFAFF010000367.1 GCA_023423605.1 Pseudomonadota bacterium | reverse complement strand
CCCAAACGAACCGCCGCTGCCCGTTGCAAGCACGGTATCGGCTTGACGACAATGGCCGCGCACCTTCAACCGGCACGGCCTCCCCTATGAATCGACGTAGCTTCGCACAAATGCGCCAATGCCTGTACGTGATGGCGTTGGCATTCGTACTCTCTGCCCCTGCGTTTGCCCAGGACGGTGCCCTGGAGCTGGCCCAGGCCCGGCAGGCCGTGGACAAGGCCACGCAGGCCGACGCCGACCAGTACGCGCCGGACCTGATCGACCTGGCCCGACAGGGACTGGAGCAGGCCCAGCGGGCGGCCGGCGACCGTCGCGAGCGCAAGAATGCGCCTTCGATGGCCCTGCGCGCCGCTGCCGACGCCGATCTGGCGCGCGCGCGCAGCGAAGAGGCCACCGCCACCGCGCAGCTGCAGCTGCGCCGCAATGAAGTCAGCCAGCTGGAGCGCCAGCTGGAAAACGGGGATAACCGCTGATGCGCGCACGTTCGATGATCCTTTCCGCCGGCCTGCTGGCCCTGCCGCTGCTGGCCGTGGCCGCCGACGACCCGATGGTGCTGCAGCTCAACCAGCGCCTGACCGCGATCGCGGCCAATCCGGATACCGCCGAACTTGGCGCGTTCGAGCGCATGCAGGCGCAGCAGGCGGTGGCCGCTTTCCGCACGGCCAAACGCCGGGACCAGGAACTGACCCGCTACCTGGCCGAGCGCCGCGTGGAGATTGCCGAGACTGCCGTGCGCGCGGCCCTGGCCCAGCGCGAAGCAGGGCGCCTGGAACGCACCCGCAGTGACCTGCTGATTGAAGCCAGTCGGCGCGAAGCGGCGCGCGCGCGCCAGGAAGCCGAACGCCTGCGCGTGCAGGCACAGATCCAGGCTGAAGAGAGCGAGCGCCTGCGGCTGGCCGCCGAAAACGAAGCGCTGGCCCGCCAGGATGCGGAAAATGCGCTGACCAGCGTGGCCGGCAAGCAGCAGCAGCGGCTGAGTGCGGCGCAGCAGAACGCCGCCAAGCTGGCCCGTGAAGAGGCCGAACTGGTGTCCGGGCAGAAGCTGCCGGCCGGCAGGTTCGACGGCCGTGGTGAAGTGTTCACCCTGTCCGGCGATGCGTTTGCCGCCGGCAAGGCCGCCCTTTCCGGTACAGCCAGGAACCAGGTGAAGGCGCTGGCGGAATACCTGAACATCGGCAGGAAGGGCAGGGTGCGCATTGAAGCGTACGACAGTGCCGATGGCGTAGGGCAGAAACGGGCCGAAGCGCTGCGCGAAGCGTTGGTGGCTGCAGGTGTAAGCGGCAATCGCCTGCAGGTTGCGGGCAACAAGGCGGCCGCTACCAAGGCGCGTTCCGCCGAGGTGATCGTTTCACCTTAAAGTATTGTTTTTGTTAATTATTGTGGGTTTCCTCCATTCAGCCTGAACCGCTTGTCGCCGCACCTGGCTTTTTTGTCGCGAGGGGCTTGAAGCCCCCCGGCGGCAGGCGTAGGGTCAATCGTCCGGGACGCACTTCCGCGGACCGGACGATGGGAGGGCCGGGCCGATGCAATCTGGGCGCGAACCGAAGCAGGCAATCATCCACGGGCCAGTGTGGAACGCCGGGCGGGACGTGTTCCAGTGTGCAGGCCGGTTCCTCTTCCCGATGAAGCGCCCCGTGCCGCCAGGCCGGGGCGTTCGTGTTTTCAGCTGAAGGAGGTCACATCATGTTTGAAGATCAGCCCCAGAGCGAGATCGAAGCCCGCCGCGCGCGCGATCCGGCATTCCGGACCCTTCATGACGAACACCGGAAGTTGAACAGGCAATGCATGGATGCCGAACTGGGCGTGCTGGCAGTCAGCGATGTCACCCTGGGCCGCATGAAGCGGGAAAAGCTGCTGGCCAAGCAACGCCTCCAGCGCATGCTGGAGACCCCTGCGCAATCGACATCCTCCCCCGCGCACTGATACCTGGCAGTCAAGCAACGGCGCACGAAAAGCGCCCTGGCCAACGATGGCCCCGACCAGCGGCCGTTCCAGGCCGCCTGTTCCCGGTTCGCAGCGGCATGGCTGCCGGGAACATGATGCATGTTCCCCTGTCGCGGGCGGCGTGGAGTTCCTCGTCGATCCACGTCGTCCGCGTCACTTCAGGGGCAGAATCGACGGATGGAGTGCTGGTCGTTCATCCATGGGCGGCAGGCCATCGATCGGCGCTACCATCTTCGTGTCCATCCAGCGGATAATCCAACGTCCGGCCCTGCGTGGCGCGAATCGAAGTCCCCGAATGCCCATCCATTCCTCCGTCCTCGAACTCATTGGCCAGACCCCGATCATCAAGGCGCAGCGTCTGGACACCGGCGTCTGCGAGCTGTACCTGAAGCTCGAAAGCGCCAATCCGGGAGGATCGATCAAGGACCGCATCGGCCTGTCGATGATCGAGGCGGCCGAGAAGCGCGGCGACCTCAAACCGGGGGCGACACTGGTGGAGGGCACTGCCGGCAACACCGGGCTGGGCCTGGCGCTGGTGGCCCAGCAGAAGGGCTACAAGCTGATCCTGGTGGTTCCGGACAAGATGAGCCGGGAAAAGATCTTCAACCTGAAGGCAATGGGCGCCGAAGTGCGGCTGACCCGTTCGGACGTGGCCAAGGGCCATCCCGAGTATTACCAGGATCTCGCCAAGCGCGTTGCCGAGGAGACTCCCGGGGCCTATTTCATCAACCAGTTCGGCAATCCGGATAATCCGGCCGCGCACGAGTTCGGCACCGGCCCGGAAATCCTGGAGCAGATGGGCGGCGAGCTGGACGCCATCGTCTTCGGCTGCGGCAGCTCCGGCACCATGACCGGCCTGTCGCGTGCCTTCGCCACGCTGTCGCCGCACACCGAACTGGTGCTGGCCGATCCGGTGGGTTCGATCCTGGCCGAATACATCAACGATGGCGTGCTCAACGACAAGTCCGGCAGCTGGCTGGTGGAAGGCATCGGCGAGGATTTCCTGCCTTCGATCTCCGATTTCAGCCGGGTGAAGAAAGCCTATGCGATCAGCGATGCGGAGAGTTTCCATACCGCACGCGAGCTGCTGGGCAAGGAGGGCATCCTCGGCGGCTCCTCGACCGGTACCCTGCTGGCGGCCGCGCTGAAGTACTGCAGGGAACAGACCACGCCGAAGAAGGTGCTGGTGCTGGTCTGCGACACCGGCAACAAGTACCTGTCGAAGATGTACAACGATTACTGGATGCTGGACAACGGCTTCCTGGAGCGCCCGCAGCATGGCGACCTGCGCGACCTGATCCTGCGCCCCTACGGGCAGCGCGACACGGTGGTGATTGGTCCGGAAGACCTGCTGACCACGGCCTACCAGCGCATGAAGCTGTATGACGTGTCGCAGCTGCCGGTGCTGGATGGTGATGCGCTGGTGGGCATCGTGGATGAAAGCGATGTGCTGCTGCATGTATATGGCGACGAGGCGCGCTTCCGCGACAAGGTGTCCACCGCGATGGTCAGCAAGCTGGACCGGCTGGACGTGAAATCGCCCATCGAAGCGCTGCTGCCGGTGTTCGACCGTGGCCAGGTGGCGATCGTGATGGATGGTGATGCGTTCCTTGGCCTGATCACCCGCATCGACCTGCTGAACTA
>JAFAFF010000326.1 GCA_023423605.1 Pseudomonadota bacterium | reverse complement strand
GGTGACGACCGTTGGTCGTCACGCTCCTGCCGTGCCGGTGAGGCGTTCAAGCGGTGACGACCAACGGTCGTCACCCACCACTTCCCTCATCACCCACCACTTCCCTCACCTGCCCTCCACTTCCCTCACCTGCCCTCACCTGCCCTCCAGACCTCCGGCCGACCCGCCCGGCCTTATCCGCCGGTCTTCACCGCCACGAAGGCACTGTTGCCGCCGCTGCGGACCAGCAGCATGACCACATCGCCCTTCTTGTAGCTGCCGAGCGCGCGGTTCAAGGCATCCACGCTGCCCACCGGCGTACGGCCCACCTGCAGGATCACCATCCCCGGCGACATCCTCGCATCACGCGCAGCCTGGCCGTTGACGCGGGTGACGCGCACGCCCTCGCCTGCTTCCAGCCGCAGCTGCTTGCGCTGCGGCGCGGTCAGGTCGGCCACTTCCAGGCCCAACAGGGCGTTGGCACCGGTCTGCGGCGGAGCGTCATCGTTGGCGGCGGCGGGCCGGTTGGCGGCCGCCTGGGCGTCTTCGGCCAGCTCGGTCAGGGTGGCGCCGAGTTCGCGCTCCTTGCCGTCGCGCACCAGGCCGATGCGGACCTTGCTGCCCGGCGGCAGCGCGCCGATCAGCGGCGGCAGATCGCTGTAGGAATTGACCGCACTGCCGTTGACCGAACGGATCACGTCACCGACCTGCACCCCGGCCTTGGCCGCCGCGCTGCCCGCGACGATCTCATTGACCAGTGCGCCACGGCTGTCGGGCAGACCGAGCGCCTCGGCATTGAGCGAATCGATCGGCTGCACGACGGCGCCGAGCTGGCCACGGCTGACGCGACCGGTCTTCTTGATCTGCTCCACCGCGCCCATGGCCAGGTCGATCGGGATCGCGAAGCTGATGCCCATGTAGCCGCCCGAGGCCGACACGATCTGCGAATTGATGCCAACCACCTCACCGCGGGTATTCAGCAGCGGGCCGCCGCTGTTGCCCTGGTTGATGGCCACATCGGTCTGGATGAAGGGAACATAGCGCTGGTCCTGGCCACCGGTGCTGCGGCCGGTGGCGCTGACCACGCCGGCAGTGACCGAGTGATCCAGGCCCAGCGGCGAACCGATCGCCACAACCCACTGGCCGGGCTTGAGCGAATTGGAATCGCCGATGCGTACGGTGGGCAGGTTCTTGCCGTCGATCTTCAGCAGGGCCACGTCGTACTGCGCGTCGCTGCCCACCACCTTGGCGGTGTACTCGCGGCTGTCGGCCAGCTTCACCTTGATCTCACTGGCGTCGGCGACAACGTGATGATTGGTCAGCACATAACCATCGCCCGAAATGATGAAACCCGAGCCCATTCCACGGCCCTTGATGCTGGGACCGCCGTCATCCCCATCCGGGCCGGGCATGCCGAAACCGGGGCCGAAGAAGCGCCGGAAGATCTCTGGCACGTCCTCCTGCGAGGGCCCCATGGGGCCACGCGCCTGGCGGCTGTTGCGTTCGATGATCGTGTTGACGTTGACCACACCCGGGCCGACCTGTTCGACCAGGTTGGTGAAGTCCGGCAGGCCAGTGACCAGCGGCTGCGCCGGCGCGCGCGGCGCGGCAGCCTGCGTGGTGGCGGCCTGCGGAGCGGGCGACGGCGACTGCGCGCATGCGCCCAGCGGCAGGGTCATCGCCAGCAGGCCGAGTGCCTGCATGCGGAACGAACGGGGGAGCGGCATCATCGGATTACAACCTCCGGGCAGTTCAATGGTTCAGGGGAAAAGGCGTGGCCGTGACGGCCGGCACACGCCGGGCGTCCACGCTCAGTCGCGCGGACGCTGTACCGGCAGGTCGTCCTGCAGGCGCGGTTCAAACGGATAGAAAGCGCCCGTTGCGGCGGCCGGATAGCTCGCGTTGAGCGCGCCCCCGGCCGCGGCACCGACGCTGGAACGCGGCCATGGCCGCGCCTGCAGGGCGCCGACATCGCCAAACGGCAGTTCCTGGCGGGTCCCGGCCGGCACGCTCGGCACCAGCGGCGCCTGGCGGGCCAACGCACGCTGCGGCAGTTCGTCGCGCTGGGCCATGCGCGCCGCCTGCCGGGTGCGGGTGGCACTGGCGCGCCGCTCGGCGGCATCCTGGCGGCGTCCTGCCGCCGCAACCGCGGCCGCCGGCACGCTGGCCACCAGGATGGCAGCCGAATCCGCGTCGGGAACGGCAGGCGATGTGCCGTCAGGCGTCGCGGTGGCAACGGTGACCGCAGCGGTCGCCGGCAACACCGCCTCGCTGGCGATGACCTGGGGCGGGTTGTCCTGGGTCGGTTCGGCGGTATCCAGCGACTGCCGGCCCATGAACAGCGCGACCGCCGCTACCGACGCGGCCAGCGCCGCCCCGCCGCCCCAGCGCCGCCAGCCGGCACGCACCTCGCGGCGCGGCTCGGCCCTGGGCAGCGGTTCGGCAGCCACGGCTGCCGATACGCGGGCGGCGAAATCCACCGGTGCCGGTGCCACCGCCTGCCCGCGCAGTACATCGCCCAGCAGTTGCCATCGTTCCTGGCAGGCCTGCAGTTCGGGATCGTGCTGCAGGCGACGCAGCAGGAAGCGTGCCTCGTCGGTGGCCAGCTCGCCATCGACCAGGGCCGACAGCTGCTGGCGGTTGTGTTCGTCGATCTTGTCCACGGGTTGCATTCGTTCGTTCATGCGCGGCTCTTTTCGCGGGTGGCGCTGCCGGTGTCCAGCAGCGGCCGAAGCTCGGTGTCGATCGCCTCGCGGGCGCGGAAGATCCGCGACCGCACGGTGCCGATCGGGCACCCCATCTTCTGCGCGATGTCCTCGTAACTCAGGCCGTCCACCTCGCGCAGGGAGATGGCCAGGCGCAGCTCTTCCGGCAGCGCCGATACCGCCTTCATCACCGTGTTCTCCAGTTCCTGCCGCATCAGCTGGCGTTCGGGGGTATCGGTATCGCGCAGGCGGATACCGCTGTCGAACTGTTCGGCGTCGCCGATTTCGATGTCATCGGTCGGCGGGCGGCGATTGCTGGCGGCGAGATGGTTCTTGGCGGTGTTCACGGCTATCCGGTGCAACCAGGTCGAGAACAGGGCATCACCGCGGAAACTGTTGATCGCGCGGTAGGCGCGGATGAACGTATCCTGGGCAACGTCCTGGCATTCACTCCAGTCGGCGATGTAGCGACCGACCAGGGACACGACCCGATGCTGGTGCCTGCGCACCAGGACATCGAACGCCGCGCTCTCGCCGCGCTGCACGCGCCGGACCAGTTCCAGGTCCAGCTCCTGTTGTGTTTCAACATCGGCCATGAGGGGCCGCACTCCTGTCAGCCCAACCGACGTCGAGCACTGAGACTGCCAATCCCGGAAAAAGTTCAGTGCCCGTTGCAGCGGCACCGCACCAGCCTTTAACCAACGTTCCGTTAACGTGCCCGCCTACGCTGTGAAAGCCACGGCGTGAGCCAGCGGGCGCCGTCTTCTACGTATTGGGATTTGACGTAGCGGAAACAACCTCTGGATCATAGCCTCCTTCTCCATACACAACCGGATGGAACGTCCATGCTCTCAGGCTTCGATGGGCTCCGCTTCGCGCACTGGCACCCGGAAATCCGCGACGACGGTGTCGTGGTGCTCACTCTTGATCGGCAGGATGCCAACGTCAATGCGATGTCCCAGGACGTCCTGCTGGAACTGGGCGATCTGATCGAGCGCATCGCCATCGATCCGCCGAAGGGCGTGGTGATCCAGTCGGCGAAGAAGGCCGGCTTCATTGCGGGCGCCGATCTCAAGGAATTCCAGGAATTCGATCGCCGCGGCACCGTGAACGATGCCATCCGCCGCGGCCAGGCCACCTACCAGAAGCTGGCCGAACTGCCCTGCCCGACCGTGGCGGCCATCCATGGCCATTGCCTTGGCGGCGGCACCGAGCTGGCACTGGCCTGCCGCTACCGGGTGGCATCCAACGATGCCTCCACGCGCATCGGCCTGCCGGAAACGCAGTTGGGCATCTTCCCGGGCTGGGGCGGCAGTGCCCGCCTGCCGCACCTGGTCGGCGCACCGGCGGCGATGGACATGATGCTGACCGGCCGCACGCTGTCCGCATCGGCCGCGCGCAACATCGGCCTGGTGGACAAGGTGGTGGCGCCGGCCCTGCTGCTGGACACCGCGGTGGCGCTGACGCAGAAAGGCACCACGCGCCCGTTCAAGCAACGCGCCACGGCCTGGGCCACCAACACCTGGCCCGCACGCAAACTGCTCGCCCCGCAGATGGCCAAGCAGGTGGCGCGCAAGGCGAAGAAGGAGCACTACCCGGCGCCGTACGCGCTGATCAGCACCTGGGAGCGCAGCGGCGGCAAGCCGGTACAGGCGCGCCTGGATGCCGAGCGCCGCGCCGTAGTCAAGCTGGCCGGCTCGCCCACCGCCCGCAACCTGATCCGCATCTTCTTCCTGACCGAACGGCTCAAGGGCCTGGGCAGCGGCCCGCATGGCATCGAGCACGTGCATGTGGTCGGTGCCGGCGTGATGGGCGGCGACATCGCGGCGTGGTCCGCCTACAAGGGGTTCAACGTGACCCTGCAGGACCGCGAGCAGCGCTTCATCGACCCGGCGCTGCAGCGCGCGCAGACGCTGTTCGAAAAGAAAGTGAAGGACGAAAGCAGGCGCCCGGCCGTCGCCGCCCGCCTGCAGGGCGATCTGGCCGGTGAGGGCGCGGCGCGCGCGGATCTGGTGATCGAGGCGATCATCGAGAATCCCCAGGCCAAGCGTGAGCTGTACCAGACGCTGGAGCCGAAAATGAAGGCCAACGCGCTGCTGACCACCAACACCTCGTCCATTCCGCTGGTGGAACTGCGCGACCATATCCAGCGTCCGGCGCAGTTCGCCGGCCTGCATTACTTCAACCCGGTGGCGCAGATGCCCCTGGTGGAAATCATCCATCACGACGGCATGGCCCCGGAAACCGAGCGCCGGCTGGCGGCGTTCTGCAAGGCGCTCGGCAAGTTCCCGGTGCCGGTGGCCGGCACTCCCGGCTTCCTGGTCAACCGCGTGCTGTTCCCGTACATGCTGGAAGCGGCAACGGCCTATGCCGAAGGCATCCCGGGCCCGGTGATCGACAAGGCAGCGGTGAAGTTCGGCATGCCGATGGGGCCGATCGAGCTGCTGGACACCGTGGGCCTGGACGTGGCAGCGGGCGTGGGCGAGGAACTGGCCCCGTTCCTGGGCCTGCAGATTCCGGCAGCGCTGCAGACGGTCGAACAGGGCAAGCGTGGCAAGAAGGATGGCCAGGGCATCTACACGTGGGAAAACGGCCGCGCGAA
>JAFAFF010000022.1 GCA_023423605.1 Pseudomonadota bacterium | reverse complement strand
AACTGGCGCGGACCCTGCTGGCGTACTGATGCACGCGCGTCGCCGCGCCTGGGTGGCGGCGCTGTGGCTGTGCTGCCTGGCGCCGATGGCGCAGGCCGTGGAACTGGTTGCGCACGATGCTGGCCTGGCACGCGAAGAGCGCATGCGTGCCCGCGATGCACTGCAGCAGGTCGTGCAGCGCCTGCCCGCTGGTCTGCGCGATGCCTTGCCGCCACGCGTCGTGGTGCGGTGGAGCGAGGCGTTGCCCACGCATGTGGCCGGTCGCGCGTTCGCCGGCCAGTTGCAGCTGCAGCGCACGCTGCTTGCCGGAGACGAGGATGCGCAACGTGCCCTGCAGGCGGCACTGATCCACGAACTGGTGCATGTGGCCGACCGTGGCGCGCAGGGCGGATGGTCGCGCCAGCCATGGCTGCGCGAGCTTGCCGGCTGGCAGGATCGTCCCTGGTTGCCGGGGCGCAGCGCGAACCATTTCAGCGACCGCAGCCCCGATGACTATGAACGCCGCAGCGCGGCGGAATACCTTGCGGTCAACAGCGAGCATTGGCTGCTGGATGCGGATTTCGCCTGCCGACGCCCGGCGCTTGCGGCGTGGCTGCGTGATACCTGGGGCGAAGCGCCGGTGCCGACGCGGCCCTGCGCACCGGACGTGGCGTTGTTGCAGGCCGGTGATGAGGAAGGCGCCGTGGAGCTGCTGCGGCTGGACCCGGAACGCGTGTACGCGGTGGATTACCTGTTCGCCGAAGGCGGCGATGCGGCGATGAGCCGCTGGGGCCACAGCATGCTGCGACTGGTGATATGCCGCGAAGGGCGCGTTCGTGGGCCGGCATGCCGCCTGGACCTGGACCAGCACCGCGTGCTGTCGTTCCGGGCATTCGTCGGCGATGTCGAGCTGTCCAGCTGGCGCGGGCTGACCGGCGGGTATCCATCGCGGTTGTTCGTACTGCCGCTGCAGCAGGTGGTGGACGAGTACACCCGGGTGGAACTGCGTGGTTTGGCGTCCCTGCCGCTGCGCCTGTCGCGTGCGGATATCGCCGGCGTGCTGCAGCGGGCCGCGCAGGTGCACTGGGCGTATGACGGCCGCTATTACTTCCTGGGCAGCAACTGTGCGGTGGAGACGGCCAGGCTGCTGCAGGGCGGTGTTCCTTCGCTGATGGATGCGGGCATCCTGCGCATCACGCCGAGCGGGCTGCGCCGCCGGCTGGACCGGCAAGGCCTGCTGG
The DNA here is from genome assembly GCA_023423605.1 of Pseudomonadota bacterium. Lineage (GTDB taxonomy): Bacteria > Pseudomonadota > Gammaproteobacteria > Xanthomonadales > Xanthomonadaceae > Stenotrophomonas. Next base: position 5,810 of record JAFAFF010000022.1, on the reverse strand, counting down.
ACGAGGGCGTGCTGGATGATCGCGCGGCGGCGATACGTGACGGTTTCTATTTCGAATCCAGCGACCGCCATTACGACACCTTGTTCGCTGCCGCGCGGGCGGAGCTGGCGCTGCCGGCGGACAGTGCGCGTGCATGGCTGGCGTTGCCGGCCGATCAGCGCGGGCCGTGGCTGCAACGGGGTGGCCTGCGCGCGACTGCCGGACTGCTGCTGCTGGAGCAGGCGGCGCTGCGTCGCGCGGAATTGCGCGCACGCGACCAGCTCAAGCGACAGCTTCTTGCGCAGCCGGACAGCGACGGTGCGCGGCAGCTGCAGGCATTGCTGGAACAGGCAGGGCAGTGGCTGCGGCCGGCGCTGATGGTGCCTGGCGCAGGCTATGGGCTGCCGCAGGCACCGGAACTGGGGCGCCTGGCGCCGGCGCTGGACGAGGTGAACGCGCAATCGCCACACGCGTGGAAACAGCTGCGTGCACGCATGCGGCAGCGCTTGCCACTGGCGGGACGGCAGGAGCTGGACCAGCTGCATCGCAACCTGGATGACCTGCGCATCCACCTGCGCGCGCAGGCGTCATTGCCGACGTCGGGATGAACGGCGCTGCACGCACGTTCCCCTTGCGTTGACGGGTGCGATGCGATCATGCACTGATGTCGATGCTGTAGAGGAGGCGATATGCGCCCATCATTCTTCCTGTTGCCTGCCGCGCTTGTGGTAATGCTTGCGGTTGCCTGTCAGCCTGGCGATGCGCCATCGTCGGTCGTGGCCGAACCAGGCGCGGATACGCCGGCCGCGCAGGCGGCGATGGACAACGGCGTGGCCGCATCGCAGGCGTTCCGGGCGACGGGCAATGAACCGGGCTGGATGGTCCGGGTTGCCGGCGATGCGCCGCATGCGCTGCGTGTCGAGGTGGATTACGGACAGACGGTCTATGACGTGGCGGCACCGACACAGGGCCCGGACGGGTGGGCGGGCACGGCCACCGATGGCACGCCGGTGAAGCTGAGCATCGAGCGCGTAGCCTGCCAGGACGACATGAGCGGGCAGGAATTCGAAGCCAGGGCGATGCTGACGGTGGGAACGCGGCAGCTGCATGGATGCGGTGGGTTCGTGCCCGCGCAATGAACCGGTTGCCGCGTCGTAGAGCGGGGCTCTGCCCCGCTGCGCGGTAAAGCCCGGCCGGGCAGAGCCCGGCTCTACAAAGCCATGCCAGGTAGAGCGGGGCTCTGCCCCGCTGCGCGGTAAAGCCCGGCCGGCAGATCCCGGCTCTACGTGGGGCGGATGCGCCGCACAACAGCTCCGGGCCCGGCATCCGCTAGAATCGCCGGTTCTTGAACCTGCAGGACCGTGCAATGCAGCTGTCTTCCGTACGAGCCATCATCACCGGCGGTGTCTCGGGCCTCGGTCTGGCCGTGGCCGAACATCTCGTCGCCCAGGGCGGCAAGGTGGCCCTTTTCGATCTCAACGACGACAAGGGGGCCGCCGCCGTCGCCTCGCTGGGTACCGACGCGGCACGCTACTTCCGGGTGAATGTCAGCGATGAAGCTGCAGTGGCCGCTGCCGTGGACGAGGCACACACCTTCCTGGGCGGGCTCACGGTGGCGGTGAACTGCGCCGGTATCCTGGGCGCCGGCCGGGTGCTGGGCAAGGAGGGGCCGATGCCGCTGGCCGGTTTCCAAGGCACCGTGATGGTCAATCTGGTCGGCAGCTTCAACGTCGCCAAGGCCGCTGCCAACCGCATGCAGCACAACCCGCCGGGCGAGGACGGCGAGCGCGGCGTGATCGTCAACACCGCCAGCATCGCTGCCTACGAAGGCCAGATCGGCCAGGCGGCGTATGCCGCCTCCAAGGGCGGGGTGGTGTCGATGACCCTGCCGATGGCGCGTGAACTGTCGCGCTTCGGTATCCGCGTCAACACCATCGCACCCGGTGTGTTCTGGACGCCCATGGTGGACGGCATGCCGGCGGCGGTGCAGGAATCGCTGGCCGCGTCCATCCCGTTCCCGTCGCGCCTGGGCAAGCCCGAGGATTTCGCCGGGCTGGTGGCGTACGTGCTGGGCAATACCTATCTCAACGGCGAGACCATCCGCCTGGACGGCGCCACCCGGCTCGCTCCGAAGTGATTCCCCAGGGCGCCGGGACGGCGTCCGCCAACCAAGCCACCTACGATCATGAAAGCCAGCGATATCAAGAAGGGCAACGTCGTTGAGTACAACAACGGCGTCTACCAGATCCGCGACATCGAGCGCAGCTCGCCCCAGGGCCGCGGCGGCAATGTCCGCTTCCGTTTCATCATGTACAGCGTGCCGGGCGGCAACAAGCTCGACGCCAGTTTCGATGCCGACGACAACCTGCCGGAAGTGGAGCTGCTGCGTCGCCAGTCCACCTATTCGTACAAGGACGGCGACGCGTTCGTGTTCCTGGACGATGAGGACTACACGCCCTACACCCTGGATGCGGACGTGGTGGGCGATGACGCCGGCTACATCACCGATGGGCTGACCGGCATCTACGTGCAGGTGATCGACGACCAGCCGGTGGCGGTGCAGTTGCCGACCAGCGTGGTTCTGGAAGTGGTGGAGACGCCGCCGGAACTGAAGGGCGGCACGGCCACCAAGCGTCCGAAGCCGGCCAAACTCAACACCGGCCTGGAGATCATGGTGCCGGAGTACATCGCCAACGGCGAACGCGTGCTGGTCAACACCACCACCGGCGAGTTCGCCGGTCGCGCGGACTGACGGTAGAGCGGGGCTCTGCCCCGCTGCGCGGTAATGCCCCAGCCGGGCACAGCCCGGCGTTACGTACCCGGCATTTCGTAGAGCGGGGCTCTGCTCCGCTGCGCGGTGATGTCTCAGCCGGGCAGAGCCCGGCTCTACGGGGCAATGCGGTGATGCCCCAGCCGGGCAGAGCCCGGCGCTACGCGGTCAATGCCTTGCCGGCGCGGCTGCCGTTGGCGCGCGCCAGCAGAGTGGACAGCCAGGCGCCGATGGCGGCCAGTTCCTGCAGGTCCACGCCGCTTTCCAGGCCCAGGCCCTGCAGCAGGTACACCACGTCTTCACTGGCCACGTTGCCGCTGGCACCCTTGGCATACGGACAGCCACCAGCGCCCGATACCGCGCTGTCCACCACCCGCACACCGGCATCCAGGCATGCATCGATGTTGGCGATCGCCTGGCCGTAGGTATCGTGGAAGTGCACCGCCAGCGCCTGCATCGGCACTTCGCTGGCTACTGCCTGGAGCATCTGCCGGGCCTTGCGTGGCGTGCCCACGCCGATGGTGTCGCCCAGCGAGATTTCATAACAACCCATTGCATGCAGCGCGCGCGCCACGCGCACGACGTCCGCTACCGGCACGTCGCCCTGGTACGGGCAACCGAGCACGGTGGACACGTATCCGCGCACGCGCACGCCGTCGTCCGCCGCGCGGCGCAGGATCGGCGCGAAACGTGCCAGCGACTCGTCGATGCCGGCGTTGGTGTTTGTGCGGTTGAAGGTCTCCGATGCAGCGGTGAATACCGCTACCTCCTGCACGCCGGCGGCGCGCGCGCGATCGTAGCCCTGTTCGTTGGGCACCAGCACCGGATAGGAAACGCCGTCGCGGCGGCTGATGCCGGCATAGACCTCGGCCGCATCGGCCAATTGCGGTACCCACTTCGGACTGACGAAACTGGTGGCTTCGATGCTGCGCAGGCCGGTGGCCGACAACCGGTCCACCAGCGCGATCTTGTCGGCGGTGGCCACCTGTTGTTTTTCGTTCTGCAGGCCGTCACGCGGGCCGACTTCGACGATGCGGACGAAATCAGCCATCGATGCGGCTCCCGGCCCACGCGGGCGAACGCTTGCCCAGGAAGGCGCCGAGTCCTTCCTGGCCTTCCGGCGACACCCTCAGGCGGGCGATGAGATCGGCGTTGGCGGCGTCCAGCGCGTCGCGGTCGCTGCCGGCGACCACCTGGCGCACCAGCGCCTTGGCCCCGGCTGCGGCCAGGGGGCCGGCCTTGCCCAGCAGTTCCAGTTGGCGCGCTACCGCCGCATCGAGCTGGTCGGCAGGTACGACCTCATGCAGCAGGCCGATGCGCAGCGCGGTGGCGGCGTCGAAATGTTCGCCGGTGGCGAACCAGCGGCGCGCCTGGCGGGCGCCGATGGCTTCCACGACATAAGGTGAAATCACCGCGGGCAGCAATCCCAGGCGGCTTTCGGTCAGACCGAAGCGTGCTTCTTCGGCCGCGATGGCGATATCGCAGCAGGCAACCAGGCCGACCCCGCCACCAAAGGCCGCGCCATGCACCCGGGCGAGGGTGGGGCGGGGCAGTTCGTCCAGGGTGCGCATCAACCGCGCCAGCGCCAGTGCATCGGCGCGGTTGTCGGCCTCGCTGGCGGTGGCCATGCCGCGCATCCAGTGCAGGTCGGCGCCGGCAGAGAACGATGGGCCCTCGGCGGCCAGTACCACCACGCGCACGGCGGGGTCGCGGCCGGCCTGGTCCAGTGCCGTGGTCAGGGCGTCGATCAGTTCCGCGTCGAAGGCGTTGTGCAGGCCTGGCCGGTTCAGGCGCAGGGTCAGAATGGCGCCGGAGCGCTCGATCAGCAGGGAGTCGGTCATGGGTCCGCAGTAAACCAGTAGCTGTATGGATCATAGCGGTCCACTGGCCTGGGGCCATGACGCGGCGCGGCGATGGTAGAATTGATAACCATTCTTATCACTGAGAAGTGCGCGAGTGACGCTGTCCGATCTGCCTTTGCACGCCGACGCCGTGGTCGAATCCGTCCACGACACGCACGCCAACGACACCATCGCACGACGCCTGAGGGAACTGGGCTTCGTCAAGGGCGAGGACGTGCGCCTGGTGGCGCGTGGCCCGGTGGGTGGCGAGCCGCTGCTGGTGCAGGTCGGCTTCACCCGCTTCGCCCTGCGCCGCAGCGAGGCCGCGCGCATCCGCATCACCGCGATGGCCGCGGCGGGAGCTCGGCCATGAACGACGCCGCACTGCCGTTGCGCGTGGCCCTGGTGGGCAATCCGAACAGCGGCAAGACGGCGCTGTTCAACCAGCTCACCGGCAGCCGCCAGAAGGTGGCCAACTACACCGGCGTGACCGTGGAACGCAAGGAAGGCCGCATGCATGCGCCGTCCGGGCGCGAGTTCGCGATCCTCGATCTCCCCGGCGCCTACAGCCTGCAGCCGGCCAGCCTGGATGAGGCCATCACCCGCGACCTGTGCCGGGGCTTCTATCCGGGCGAGGACGCGCCGGATGTGCTGTTGTGCGTCATCGATGCCACCAACCTGCGCCTGCACCTGCGCTTTGCGCTGGAACTGCGCGAGCTGGGCAAGCCGATGGTGGTGGCGCTGAACATGGTCGACGCCGCCGAGCGTCGCGGCATCCGGATCGACGTGCAGGCGCTGGAGCGCGCGCTGGGCGTGCCGGTGGTGGAGACCGTGGCGGTGCGCCGCAATGGCGCCCGTGCGCTGGTTGAACGCCTGGATGCGATGGTGCCGCACCTGGACGCGCCACTGGTGGCGGTGGAAGGCCAGGACATCGATTACCACGCGCGCGTGCGCGGCATCCTTGCCGCCGCGGTGACCATGCCCAGCCGTACCGCCAAGGTGGATGACGCGCTGGATCGCTGGCTGCTGCACCCGGTATTCGGGCTGGCGACGCTGGTGGTGGTGATGTTCCTGATCTTCCAGGCGGTGTTCGCCTGGGCCACGCCGATGATGGACGGCATCGAGACGCTGTTCGGCTGGCTGGGCGAACAGGCCGCGGCGGTACTGCCGGAAGGCCCGCTGGCCAGCCTGATCACCGATGGCATCATCGCCGGCGTCGG
>JAFAFF010000201.1 GCA_023423605.1 Pseudomonadota bacterium | reverse complement strand
CATCAAGCGCAATCCGGTGATCGGCGCGGTGGCGGCGGTGTCGGTCGGCGTATTCCGCGGCACGCCGGTGCTGGACCTGGATTACCTCGAAGACAGCGACTGCGATACCGACATGAATGTCGTCATGAACGACGGCGGTGGTTTCATCGAACTGCAGGGCACCGCCGAAGGCCACGCCTTCCGCCGCGACGAACTGGACGCGCTGCTGGCGCTGGCCGAAAAGGGCGTCGGCGAACTGCTGGCCGCGCAGCAGGCGGCGTTGTCGGCATGAACCGCCGGCTCGCCCTGGCCACCTTCCTGGTGGACGACTACGACCGTGCGATCGCCTGGTTCACCACGGCGCTAGGCTTCCACCTGCAGCAGGATGTCGACCAGGGCGGCGGCAAGCGCTGGGTCGTGGTGTCGCCGGCCGCCGATGGCGGCGCCGGGCTGCTGCTGGCGCGCGCCAGCAGCGATGTACAGGCCGCGCAGGTGGGCAACCAGACCGGCGGCCGGGTCGGCTTCTTCCTGGAAACCGACGATTTCCAGCGCGACCATGCCGCGATGCTGGCCGCCGGCGTGGAATTCCTGGAAGCCCCGCGCGAGGAGCCGTATGCCACGGTCGCGGTGTTCCGCGACCTGTATGGCAACACCTGGGACCTGTTGGAGCCGCACTGATGAACACCCCGATCAACAGCACGCTCGTGCTGGCCAGCCACAACGCCGGCAAACTGGTGGAAATGCAGGAGATCCTCGCCGACCTGCCGCTGCGGATCACCTCGGCCGCCGAACTGGGCCTGGGCGATGTGGAAGAGACCGGCCTGACCTTCGTGGAAAACGCCCTGCTGAAGGCACGCGCGGCCTGCGAAGCCACCGGCCTGCCCGCGCTGGCCGATGATTCGGGCCTGATCGTCGACGCCCTGGGCGGCGCGCCGGGCCTGTACAGCGCGCGCTATGCCGGCAGCCCCACCAATGCGGCGGCCAACAATGCCAAGCTGCTGGAGGCGATGGCCGATGTGCCCGATGGGCAGCGCAGTGCCCGCTTCTACGCCGTCATCGTGCTGCTGCGCCATGCCGCCGACCCGCAACCGCTGATCTGCGAAGGCCGCTGGGAAGGGCAGATCATCCGCGAACTGCGCGGCACCCATGGCTTTGGCTACAACCCGGTGTTCCTGGATACCAGCCACGGCCTGACCGCCGCGGAAATGGAGCCTGCACTGAAGAACACCATCAGCCACCGCGCCATTGCCCTGCAGCAGCTCAAGCAGCAACTTGCCGCCTGGCAGTGATGACCCATCCGATTGCTCCAGGGAAGCCGGCCAGGGGCCGGAACGACCGATGACCGCCATGCCGCACGCCCACGACCACTGCAACCATCTGCCCGGCGAAACCTGCCCGGACGCCGCTGAAGCGGCGGTCCCGCTGGTACCGCCGCCGCTGTCGCTGTACGTGCACCTGCCCTGGTGCGTGCGCAAATGTCCATATTGCGATTTCAATTCGCACCAGGCGAAGGGTGAACTGCCGTTCGACGCGTATGTCGACGCCCTGGTCCGCGATCTGGACCAGGACCTGCCGCTGGTCTGGGGCCGGGTGGTGCACAGTGTGTTCTTCGGCGGTGGCACGCCCAGCCTGTTTCCGCCGGAGGCGATCGACCGCTTCCTGCAGCAGGCGTCCGCACGGCTGCGGCTGGCACCCAATGCCGAGATCACCCTGGAAACCAATCCCGGCACCGCCGAACACGGGCGCTTCGACGGCTACCGCGCAGCCGGCGTCAACCGCCTCAGCTTCGGTATCCAGACCTTCGACGACGCGGCGCTGCAGCGGCTTGGACGCATCCACGACAGTGCCGAGGCCGAGCGCGCCGTGAAGATGGCGCAGGATGCCGGCTACGACAATTTCAACATCGACCTGATGTACGCGCTGCCGGGGCAGACCCTGGCCGCTGCCGGACATGATCTTGAGCGCGCCTTCGCGCTGCAGCCGACGCACATTTCGCATTACCAGCTCACCCTGGAGCCCAACACCGTGTTCTTCGCCCGCCCGCCGCAGGGCATGCCGGACGAAGACAGCGCATGGGACATCCAGGAACACTGCCAGGCCATGCTGGCCGATGCCGGTTATGCGCAGTACGAAGTCAGCGCCTACGCGCGGCCGGGCCGGCAGAGCGCGCACAACCTGAATTACTGGCGCTTTGGCGACTACCTGGGCATTGGCGCCGGCGCCCACGGAAAGATCAGCTCCGGTGCCGGGCAGCACGTACGGCGGCGCTGGAAGCACAAGCATCCGCAGACCTTCATGGATACCGCCGGCACACCGGCCAGCATCGGCGGCGACGAGGTCATTGCCGCCGACCGCCTGCCCTTCGAATACATGCTCAACCTGCTGCGCCTGCACGAGGGTTTCAGCCTGCGCGATTTCGAATCACGCACCGGGCTGCCGCGCAGCGCCATCCAGGCACGCCTGGGCCAGGCGATGCAGCGTGGCTGGCTGGAGCCGGTGCATGCACACACCGCCGAAAGTGCCGGCCATGCCTGCAACGGCCCCGACTGCGCCGGTCACGGTGGGTCGGGCCATGCCACCGGGATGCTGCGCCCCACCGAACTGGGCCGCCGTTTCACCAACGACGTCGTCGAACTGTTCCTGGCCGAGTAGCGTCGCCCCCGGCTGACAGAGTAGATTCCGAAGCTGACCAAGGGAAAACGGATGCCCGCCACGATGTCAGCCACGCTCGCACCCCTGTCCGAGGAGGATGCCCGCTTTGCCGGCGTCGATGCCCCGCCGCGCGTACGCCGCCTGCTTGGCGCGCTGCTGGCGCTGGCACGGCAATCGCTGACCGCGCCGCTGACGCTGTCGGTGGTGGAACTGGAGCGCGAGCTGCTGCGCGAAGCCGAACAGGCGCGCAGCAGCCAGTTGCAGGCCGAGCTGATCGCGCAGGCGCGTCAGGTGCATCCCTTCGCCGATGGGTTCAGCCATCGCTTCCTGGACCAGTTGGCCGATGCGCTTGCCGGGCTGTTCGATCGACCGGGCGGCGTGTCCGGCAGCGTGGATGCAGCCGGTGCAGCCGCATCCACGCTGACGCTGGTCCACAACGCCGATATCGACCGCGACATCGTGCTGGCGGAGATCGTGCGGCGGGAAATGCAGCGTTCGACCAACGCACTGCAGCTGCTGGGCCAACGCCTGGCCGTGCTGGCAGCCTGCCCTGCACTGGACAGCGAACGGGTACCACTCGGACCGGCGGTGCTGTGCCGCATCGTCGATCGGCTCGGCGAAGCCGGGCAACTGGAACCGCAGGCGCAGCTGGCGCTGTATCGCAGCTTCGAACGCCAGGTCCTGGATCGGCTGGGCGAATTCCTGGAGCATGCAAATACGCTGCTCGGCCGCGAAGGCGTGCTCCCCGGGCTGGTCTATACACCGTTCCTCGCCCGCTCCGGGACCAGCCGGCGCATTGTCGTCCAGCCCGGTCCGGCGCCGGCCGGCACGCCTTCGCCGCAGCGCAACGCGCCGGTGACGTCCTGGAATGGCGCCGGCAGCGCGGCCGGCGGCTCCTGGTCGTCGATGATGCATGACGTTCTCGGCGGCGCTGCCACCGCGGTACCGCCGCCGGTACCGCAGGATGACGGTCGCCCGGCGCCCTTCTCAGCGTTGCCTCCACCGCTGCCGGTGGATCTGTCCTCGCCGGCCATGGCATCGCTGCACCAGCTACTGGCCGGTGCCCGGATGGGGCTGCACGCCGCCGGCACGGTCGGTCTGGCCAATGCGGCCGGGCCGGTAGCAGCGCCCTCCGCCATGCCTGGGACGGCCACCGCGGTCGGCGTGCCCCGGGGCGCGGATGCTTCTGCCGTCGATGCGCCCGGCGCCCTGACGAGCGCGGCCGCCGACGCGGTTCCCAGTGCCGCTGTCGACGCCGTGCTGGGACAACTGCAGGCGCGCATGGCCCATGGCGCGCTGCCGCGCAGCATGCCCGACCTGCAGGCCGCCCTGCTCGGCCAACTGCGCGCCGAACACGGCGAACACGCCGCACTGACCACCAAGGATGGCGACACGCTGGACCTGCTGGGCATGCTGTTCCAGCAGATCCGCAACCAGCAGCGTGCCCTGGCACCGGCCGACGATCTTGTCGGGCGGCTGCAGGTGCCACTGGTACGCGCCGCCTTGTCCGATCCCGGATTTTTCGTGCGCGATGAACATCCTGCGCGCGAGCTGCTCAACACCCTGGCCGAAGCAGGCGCCGCATGGCTCGGCGAAAGCGACCTGGACCCGCAACTGGTGCAGAAACTGGGCCGCACCGTGGATACGGTGGTGGAGCGTTACCAGAACGATCCCGCGGTGTTCGCCGCCGCCAATGAGGAAGTGCAGGAGCACTTCCGCGCCGCTGCCCACAAGGCGGAACTGGCCGAACGCCGCCACGTGGAAGCGGCGCGTGGCAAGGAACGCCTGGAACTGGCACGCCAGCAGGCCAGTGCGCTGATCGACCGCGAATGCGCGCAGGCGCAGCCGCCGCGTTTCGTGCAGACCCTCCTGCGCCAGGCCTGGGCGGACGTGCTGACCCTGGCCTGGCTGCGGCACGGAGAGGCATCGCCGCAGTGGCAGCAGCGCCTGCAGCAGACCGCACGGATCGCTTCGCTGACCGCACAGCCCGCCGATGAAGATACCTGCGCGGACGAGGCGCTTGCCGCCGACGTCGAGGCGGCGATCCTGCAGATCGGCTGCCACCACGATGAAGCGCGTGCCTTCGCCCGTCGTCTTTCCACGCCCGGCGGCAGGGACGACAGCACCTCGCGCACGGAGCTCACTGCCCGCCTGAAAGCGCGCAGCCGGCTGGGCGAACAGGCCGAAACGGGCGATACCCGGCGGCTGGCCCCCCTGGAACGCAGCAGCAGCGAAGAGGACTGTTACCGCCAACTGTGCGCCCTGCCCTTCGGTACCTGGTTCGAATTCGTCAGCAACCAGCAGGGCGACCTGCATCGCCAGCGACTGGCCTGGTACAGCCTGATCACCGAACATGCGCTGTTCGTCAATCCGCGCGGCCAGAAGGTCGCCGAGTACACCCTCGATACGCTGGCGCGGCTGATGGCATGCGACCAGGCGCGCATCGTCACCGAGGACAAGGGACGACTGGTGGACCGCGCGTGGCAGGCGACGCTGCGCGCGCTGCGGGCGCTGGCCGGCCACGACAACGGAGGCATCGCATGAGCAGCCCGCAGGACACTCTCCACGCCGATACGGCCGACACCCGGCGCGCGCCCCGGCGCAGCGTGGCCGATCTGGTGCCGGTGGTCGACCAGATGGCCGAGCGCACCATCGGGCGCCTGGGCAATGTTTCCGAGACCGGCATGCTGATGCTGGCGGCGCTGCCACTGCGCGAGGATGCCCTGTACCAGTTGCAGTTCGCGCTGCCGATGGCCGATGGCCGGTCGCTGCCCATCGATGTGGGCGTGCTCCTGCTGTGGAGCGAACCGGCGCATGTTCCCGGCCAGGCCTGGAGCGGCTTCCGCTTCATCACCCTGTCGCGCGAACACCGCGATCTGCTGCGTGGCTGGATAGGTCAGGAACCACCGTCAGCCTGAGCGCCGGTTCCGGCACAGCGGCCGGACCCTGGTTGCGGCACAATCATGGGCTGTTTTCCAGCGAGTCGCCGCGATGAACCAGCAAGATCCCGCCGTCCTCTATTCCGACCACCTGGCCGTGCTCTGCCGGCGTGC
>JAFAFF010000157.1 GCA_023423605.1 Pseudomonadota bacterium | reverse complement strand
GCGGCCTGGGCACCGATCTCGTCGGCGATGGTCTGGGCGATCTGCTGGGCAAGCTTGATGTCTGACATTGCTTCCGGCCGGAGCCGCGTTTTCGGAAAGCCCCCATTCTGGCTCCGCGCGACTCACTCGGGAAGGCGTTGACACATCGACAGCCGGCTGCTGGGTTTTCCAGCCGGGGGGCCGGCATCCTGGCGTGCGGCTGGGATGCCGGCGCGGCGCGCACCCGATGCGCGCCAGGCCCTTCTTCAACGATCAGCGGTAATGGCGTGCAGCGTGCTGCATGACGATATCGTCGCGCAGCCCTTCCAGTGCCATCAGCCTGACCTTGCCCACGCCCTGCAGTTCCATGAACCGCTCGGTGTAGAACTCCGGCCCCAGCGCGGTATCGGCGCGGGATTTGCTGAAGCCGTGGGGCACCACGCCCTTGTCGCCATCCTTGCTACCACCGACATAAAGAACGATTGCCATGTGATGTGTTCCTCCAGTTTGCGTACTGCATGTGTTGCAGGTGACGGCTGCAGTACTGCGTTGGCCGCCACCTCCAGACAGCTTAGCGTGTCCAAGCTGACTCGGATGTCACGAATCGTAATGACGACGCGTTGCATGGACATGACGACGGATGGCGGCAGGATGAATGCGCGTTTTTAACGAAGATGTAACGAGGCCACCCGCCATTGGTACCCCGATCGCGGCACTGCAGGGGCTTCTAGCGGCGGCGGCTCGCGCGCCAGGGCCACCAGCCGTGGCCGTGATGGGCATAGTGGTCGGCGGCGCGTTCGAAGGGATTGCGGGCACTGACGCCGCCGCACAGCAGGTACACCGGCAGGTACAGCGGCCCCAGCACCAGGTACTGGTAGACATGAGCGCGCTCGTGGTCATCCAGGCGGATGGATGGCTCCACCGCGCGACCGGCCTGGTGCGCATAGGTGTGGCACGGCACCGCCAGCTGGCTGCCGGTATGCAGGATGACGTTGCCGAGGGTGATCGCACCGCCCGGCCCCCATGGCCAGTCCTGGAACACCAGCGCCCGCTCGCGTCCACTCCAGCGCACGCGCGCGCCGGCCAGCAGGCCGACCGTACCGGCCGCCAGCCCCAGCAGGGTATTGGGCGATGTCCACACGGCGCCGGCCAGCTGCAGCGGCAGCAACCAGCGTGGTGCCGTGATCAGTCGGCTTCGTTGGGAATGAGCAGCCACAGGATCAGATAGACCAGGATGCCCGGGAAGGCGGCGGAAGCGACGGAAACCACGACGAACAGGATGCGCACCAGCGTGGAATTCCATCCAAAACGGTGGGCGATGCCGCCCATCACGCCGGCCAGCATGCGGTCGTTGAGGGAGCGGGACAGCACCCGGTTCGAAGGAACGTTCATGGCAGGCAACTCCTGTTGTTCGCGACCACTCTACCCGAGGCGGTGTCTACGGCGCGCGTTGGCGCAGGTCAGCCACCGGCGCGCGCGGTGAGCCATGCATGCAGCCTGGCCGGCACTTCGCGCTGTGCCCGGCCGGACACATAGATGCCGATATGCCCGCCCCGGAAGCCGGATTCGGTGTAGTCGGTGGTGCCCAGCAGGCCCCCCATCGCACGCGAGGCGTCCGGAGGCACCAGATGATCCTGCTCGGCATACAGGTTTAGCACCGGCAGGGTCACCTTCTTCAGGTCCACCGCTTCATCGCCGATGCGCACCGTGCCGTTGACCAGTCCGTTGCCCTGGTAGAACTGCTTGATGAACTCGCGGAAGGCTTCACCGGCCAGATCCGGCGAATCGAAGATCCATTTTTCCATGCGCAGGAAGTCTTCCAGCGCGGCCTTGTCGTCGAGGATGTCGAGCAGCCCGACGTACTTCTGTACGTTGAGGCGGAACGGCTTGAGCATCAGGTAACTGGCGTTCATCAGATCGGCCGGGATGTTGCCCAGCGTGTCCACCAGCAGGTCCACGTCCAGCTGCCGCGCCCAGTGCGACAGCATGTTGTCGGAGGTATGGAAATCCACCGGGGTGACCATGGTGACCAGATTGGCCAGGTTGCGTTGCCGCAGCGCCGCGTAGCACAGCGCGAACACCCCCCCCTGGCAGATGCCGAGCATGTCCACCGGACCACCGCTGGCGCGAGCCAACGCCTGCACCGCGCCATCGATGTAGCGCAACAGATAGTCTTCCAGGGTGAGCCAGCGCTCGGAACGGTCCGGGTAGCCCCAGTCCAGCACGTAGACATCATGACCGAGCGCCAGCAGCCTGCGCACCAGCGAACGGTCCGCCTGCAGGTCCACCATGTACGGGCGGTTGACCAGCGCATACACGATCAGCAGCGGGCGCCCGCGCGGCGATGGCTGTTCGCCGACGAAGCGGTACAGCACCACCTTGCCATCGCGCCACACCTCTTCGCGGGCGGTGGCACCGTAATCCACGTCATCCACCGACGGCAGCAGCTGCAGGCCTTCCATCAGCTTGCGCTGCATGGCCAGCGTTTCCTGCATCAGGTCATCGGCGTTGAACCCCAGCGGGCCTTTCATGCGCGTGGCTTCCGGGCGGCCTTCTTCGCCGCCCTGCCGGGTCCAGCGGCCTGCGCCGGTGGCTGACGATCCTGCTCCGGTGGGTTGCGATCCTGCCCCGCTGATTGACGACCCTGCTCCGGTGGGTTGCGATCCTGCCCCGGTGGGTGACGACCGTTGGTCGTCACTGCCTTCTTCACAGCCGCCCGCTTGCGCGCCCGCGGTGCCACCCTGGCCACCGCGGGCTGCACCGCCTGCGCCCACGGATCGGCCGCAGGCGCAGCACCCAGCTGCTCCACGGTCGCCTGCAGGCGGCGGAGCTGCCGTTCCAGATCGGCGATGCGCCGGTGCGCTGCGTCCATTTCACTGCGCGTAGGCAAACCCGCGCGCTCGCTCAACTGTTCCACTTCGCGCTGCATGGCCGCGCGCAGGCGCATCTGCGCGTTGCCCAGCGCGGCATACACCCGCTGGAAGGATTCGGACAGCGCCACCTTGCCGTAGGCCTCTTCGGCCGCCTCAATCCACAGGTCGAACATCGCGCGGGCGCTGGTGAGCTGGCTGCCCGGCGTTTCGTGTTCCGCCAGCCGCTGTTCGAACAACGTAAACGCTTCTTCCAGCGCCTGGCGCATCTGCTCGACATACGCCTTCGAGTGCGCTTGGAATTCCTGCTGGGCCTGCGCCAGCTTCTGCCAGCGGGCCTGGTGCTCGCGTCCGGGGCCGAAGGCAGGGCTCTGCAGCCATGGCGCCAGACGCTCCTGCCACTGTTCCAGCATGGCGATCGCCTCGTCCAGGCTGGCCTGGGTGCCGGTGCTGCCACGCGCGCCCTGCAGCATCCACTGCAGCATGTCCGCGCCCTGCCCCTGTCCTTGCCCCTGCCCCATTACGGCATCGCGCCAGGCCTGCGCCACGTCGGCACTGCTGGCATCGCGACCGGCGAAGCGGGAAGCCACCTGCTGCATGGTGCCGTACCAGCCGCCTGCCTGTTCGCGGAACCGGTGCAGCGCTTCGTCGGCGGGCCCGGGGCCTCGCTCCGGCAGCAGTTGCGCCCACCAGTCCAGCACCTGCTTCCAGTCGCCGGGATTGTCACCGGCACCGGGCGCGGGGCCGCTGCCGGCGTGGCGCAGTGCATCGCCCCACGCACTGAAATATTCCCGTGCGAGGCGTTCGAAATCCGCGTTGCCGCCGCTGGCGTCCTGCGCGTTCATGCCATTCCCCCCGTCATGGCTTGGGAATCCGCAGGGTCTTGCTGATCATCAGCGAGCCCGACAACGCGAACAGCAATACCAGCGGGTGCAGCTGCCAGGGACCCAGCTGCCAATGGCCCAGCCACAGCTGGCTGCCGATGGCGCCGGTACCGGCCGCGATGGCCAGCACGATCACCAGCACCAGGCTGCTCGGGATCGGCGTGCCTTCGAAGTACGGCACCTTGTCGCCGCCATCGGCCAGGGTTTCGGCAGTCACGTTGTAACGCGCCAGCCGGCTCACGCCGCAGCCGACGAAATAGCTCAGCACCAGCCAGTCCCAGCCGCCCTGCATGCCGCAGGCATAGGCCAGTGCAGCGGGGGCCACGCCAAAGGAAATCACATCTGACAGCGAATCCAGTTCGCGGCCGAGGGTCGAACTGGATTTGCGCCACCGCGCGATGCGCCCGTCCAGCGCATCGAAGATGAAGGCCAGCGGGATCAGCGCCATGCCGAACAGCAGGAATCCCTGCGCCCCGTCCTGCAGGAATTTCATGGCGGCGAAAACCGCGCCGGTACCGCAGAACGCGTTGGCCAGCGTGAACCAGTCCGCCAGGTGGAACTCGCGCAGCATCGAGAAGTGTCGTTTCATGAAAACCCGGGGGAACAACGGTGGACTACAGGTTACTTGAGCACGGTGAACCGCGACAGCGCTGGCGATCCTCACCTGGCCGTCACGGATCTTCATCTGCGGTGAATTTTTGGCCACCCATCTTGACAGCATTGGCCCGTGGGCAGCCCCGGTGGTTATCCACAAACTTACGCACCAACAATCCACACCCCCTGTGGACAACCTTGTCTCACAGGTTGCGACGATGGTTAAGATGTGACCACAACCGCCAGCCAAGGGGAACGGGGCGCTGCCCGCTTCGCGGTGATGCTCAGCCACGTAGAGCGGGGCTCTGCCCCGCTGCGCGGTGATGCCAAGCCGGGCAGAGCCCGGCTCTACGCGCGTAGCGCCGCGGCGTCACAGGCGGCTGAAACTCCAGCGCTGCATGCGCCCGTCCCGGTACGGCATGACGCCGTGGAAGGGGCGCGGATCGGCGTCGAATACCAGCGGCAGGAAGTTGCGGTCGCCTTCCCACATCGGCAACTGGTCCAGTTTTTCCACGTCCACCCACTCCAGCGTGCCTTCGTGGTTGCCCTGGTGCGGGGTGCCTTCAAAGCCATCAATGAGGAACACGAACCCGAACCAGTCCTCGCCCTGGCGGCCGAAGCCCGGCCAGCTGATGGTGCCGCGCAGCTGCATCGACGTGCAGTCGATGCCCGCCTCTTCCTGGATTTCGCGGCGCATGCCGGCAACCACGTCTTCGTCCGGATCCAGCTTGCCGCCCAGCCCGTTGTACTTGCCCAGATGGTGGTCGCCCGGGCGCGTGTTGCGATGGATCATCAGCACCTGGCGACGATCCGGCGACAGCACATAACCCAGGGTGGCGACAATCGGCGTATACGGCATGCGGCGTTCCGGCGAGGGGAAACGGTCGATTATGGCCGATCAGGGAACCAGCGACAGGCGACGTTCGGCGTGCACCGCCACCGCGGCATGCGGATCGCGCACCAGGGTGGCCACGCCATGGCCCCGCCCGGCCAGGTATTCCAGCCACTTGCCCAGGAAGGTATTCATGCGCATTCGGTGGCTGATCAGTTCGGCCGGCGGCGGATACATGCCGACCACATCCTGCCAGCGCCTGCCCACATAGCAGTGGGTGGTTTCCGCCTGGCGCGCGTCACGATACAGGCGCACGTACGCGGAAGGGTCCGGTTGCCCGGTGACCGGATCGCACAGATCGTAGGTAAGGCGCAGTTCCACGGTGTAGCGATGGCACTCGATGACATCCAGGCGGATGTCCAGGCCATCACCGACCGAGGAAACATAGCTGCCGACCGCCAGGTCGCCGGGGGCGAAAAGCCGCACCAGGTGGCGATGGTTTTCGGCATACAGGCCCATCAGCCAGCCAAGCCGGCTCAGGCGCGGGATTCGTTCGGTGCGGGGGAAAGCGTGGGCCATGGATTGATCCTACACGTTGCCAACCCGCTTCAGTAGAGCGGGGCTCTGCCCCGCTGCCGGCCCCCCTGTCATCCAAAGCCGGGCAGAGCCCGGCTCTGCGTGACCATGCAGCGGTGAGCCGTCAGCCGGGCAGCGCCCGGCCCCACACCGCCCCTTCAGTACATTTCCCGGCGCAGGCCCAGCGTGGCCAGCACCTTGCTGGATATCTCCTCGATGGAGGTATGCGTGGTGCTCAGGGTGGGAATCCGCTCCATCTGGAACATCCGTTCGGCCGCGGCCACTTCCTTGCGACAGGTCTCGGCACTGGCATAACGCGAATTCGGCCGGCGTTCCTGGCGGATCTGCTGCAGGCGTTCGGGATCGATGGTCAGGCCGAACAGCTTGCGACGGTAATTGCGCAGGCGTGGCGGCAGGCGATCGCTTTCCAGGTCCTCGTCGGTGAGCGGATAGTTGGCCGCGCTCACCCCGTAATGCAGGGCCAGGTAAATGCAGGTAGGCGTCTTGCCGGCACGCGACACCGCCACCAGGATCACGTCGGCATCGTCGTAGTTCACCGCGATGCCATCGTCGTGGCTCAGCGCGAAGTTCATCGCGTTGATGCGGCGGTGGTAGGTTTCGAAATCAACCATGCCGTGCGCCTGGCCCACCCGCGACACGCGCGGCGAGGACAGTTCGGCTTCCAGCGTCTCCATGAAGGGGGCAAACACATCCAGCATCAGCGCCCCGCTGCCGGCCAGTATCACGCTCAGGCCCTGGTCCACGCAGGAGTTCACCACGATCGGCCGCACCTGGTAACGCTCCCCCGCCGCGCGGATCCGGGCACAGGCGTCGGCGGCCTTTTCCGGATCGTCGATGAACGACATCCGGTCGGTGACGAAACTGAATCCGGAGAACTGGGTAAGCAGGCTATGCCCAATGGTTTCAGCGGTGATACCGGTTCCATCGGAAACATAGAACACCGGCCGGATGGTCGTCATGCGTGCATTTTCCCAGTGCGAAGCCTAAAACTCCCGCCGCCACAAGCTTGTGCGCATGGCGGTCCGACCGGCATCATAGCGGCTTCTTCCTACGGACGCGGCCATTCCCAGCCCGCCTCGGGCGATGGCCAAACGGAGCATCGCGCTTGAACGAGAATATCCTGTGGTTGCACGAACTGCGCCTGGCCGACCTGGCCCGCGTAGGTGGCAAGAATTCGTCGCTGGGCGAAATGATCGGCAATCTCGCCGGCCTCGGGGTATCCGTGCCCGGTGGCTATGCGACCACCGCCGAAGCCTTCAAGGACTTCATTGCCCATAACGACCTGTCCAAGCGCATCTTCGACCGCCTGGCCACGCTGGACGTGGAAGACGTCCAGGCACTGACCGCAGCCGGCAAGGAAATCCGCGGCTGGGTGATCGATGCGCCGCTGCAGCCGCAGCTGGACCAGGACATCCGCAGCGCCTACGCGCAGCTGTGCGACGAGAACGGCGGTGGCGAAGTGGCCGTCGCGGTGCGTTCCTCGGCCACCGCCGAAGACCTGCCGGACGCCTCCTTCGCCGGCCAGCAGGAAACCTTCCTCAACGTCACCGGTGCCGACGATGTCGTGCACAAGGTCAAGGAAGTGTTCGCCTCGCTGTACAACGACCGCGCCATCGCCTACCGCGTGCACCACGGCTTCAAGCACGAGGACGTGTTCCTGTCCGCCGGCGTGCAGCTGATGGTGCGTTCGGGCGTGGGTTCTTCGGGCGTGCTGTTCACCCTGGACACCGAATCCGGCTTCCGCGACGTGGTCTTCGTGACCTCCTCGTTCGGCCTGGGCGAAATGGTCGTGCAGGGCGCGGTCAACCCGGACGAGTTCTACGTCTACAAGCCCACCCTGCAGGCGGGCAAGCCGGCCATCCTGCGTCGCTCGCTCGGCAGCAAGGCGATCCGCATGGTGTATTCGGACGTGCCCGGCGAGCGCGTGCGCATCGAAGACACTCCGGCCGACCAGCGCAACGTATTCTCCATCAGCGATGAAGACGTGGCCGAACTCTCGCGCCAGGCGTTGACGATCGAAAAGCATTACGGCCGTCCGATGGATATCGAGTGGGCCAAGGACGGCGTGAGCGGCAAGCTGTTCATCGTGCAGGCACGCCCGGAGACGGTGAAGTCGCGCAGCCACGCCACCCAGATCGAACGTTTCGCGCTGACCGCGAAGGACGGCAAGGTGCTGGCCGAAGGCCGCGCCGTCGGCGCCAAGATCGGTGCCGGCACCGCACGCGTGGTGAAGTCGCTGGACGACATGAACCGCGTGCAGCCCGGCGACGTGCTGATTGCCGACATGACCGACCCGGACTGGGAACCGGTGATGAAGCGCGCATCGGCCATCGTCACCAACCGTGGCGGCCGTACCTGCCATGCCGCGATCATCGCCCGTGA
>JAFAFF010000109.1 GCA_023423605.1 Pseudomonadota bacterium | reverse complement strand
AACGCGAAGCCGCGGCACTGGGCGCCAACGGCGTGCTGCTGATGGGCGTGGGCTCCAGCGGTTCACCGGTGGGCATGTCGGTCGGCGCCGGCAGCTATGGTTCGCATGTCGGCGGTGGGCTGGGCGTAGGCATCCCGACCACCCAGCGCCGTGCCGCCGGCGTCGCCATCTGGGTCCCCAATCCCCCGCCGCCGCAGCGCTGAGCCGCCACAAAAAAGGGGGACGGAGGTGGTTAACTGCAAATAACCACCTCCGTCCCCTTTTATTTGATGAAGGACTCGTTGACGGCCTTGGCCAGCTGGTCCGGCGGCAACAGGCCCTGGTCCAGCAGGAAGTTGTTGAACGCCAGGCGGTCGAACTTCGCACCCATTTTCAGTTCGGTCTGCATCCGCAGTTCAAGAATGCGGGTGTAGCCGTAGAAATAGCTGCCGGCCTGGCCGGGCATGCGCACCATGTAGCGGTCCAGTTCCTGGGTAGCCATCGCCTTGGACAGGCCCACTTCGTCGATCAGCACGCGCTCGGCATTGGCGCGGTCGGTCAGGCCCAGGTTGAGCATCGGGTCCAGCATCGCGCGGGCGGCACGCAGCAGCCGGAACTGCAGCGCGATCAGCTGACCATCCAGCGGCTCGTACGGCACCATCTCCGCTTCGGCATACAGCGCCCAGCCTTCCACGTTGACCGAATTGAAGGCGAACATCGTGCGTGCCAGCGAAATGCCACGCTCCACCATCGCGGTGAACTGCAGCTCATGTCCCGGACGGCCTTCGTGCGCGCTCAGCGTCCACGCCGCCGATCCAAAATTGAAATCATCGTACTGCGCGCCTTCGCCCGCCGCCGGATTGCCCAGCGGCAGCACGAACGTTCCCTGCTGCCCGGTGTTGTTGACCAACGGCGCAGGCAGGAAATGCGGGGCCGGGCTGGCGGCGCTTTCGGCGGCCGAACCCAGGCGCATCTGCATCGGTCGCTGCGGCACGTCGACAATGCGGTGTTCATGGATCAGCGGGTCGATCGCATCGATGACCTTGCGGTAATGCCCTTCCAACTGGTCGTTGGCAATGGTGTCCTGTTTCAGCGCACGCACCACCGCCACCGGATCGCCGGGGTCGGCCACCTTCAGCCCCTTCGCCTGCACCACCAGCGGAGCCAGCTGGCGCATCGCCGAACGGGTTTCCATGAACTCCAGCTGCGCACGCTGCATCAGCAGCTGCGGGTCGATGTCGATGCCGACGGTCTTCAGCTGGTAGGCATACACCGGCGCCGGCAGGCGGGCATCCTCGCGGGCCTTGGGCAGCACTTCGGCGCGGGTCCACGCCGCATAATCCTTCAGCTGGCCGGCGAGGGTCTTCATCGCCTCCTCCGTGCCCGTCATCCGGTACTTCGTCAGCAGCGACTCGATACCGCTGATATAGGTGTCCACGTTGTCCAGCGACTGCTGCACTTCGATCTTCGTCGGCTGCAACAGTGCAGTGTTGGACAGTTTTTCTTCGTAACGCTGGCGGGCCAGCGTGGTCAGCGCGGTGCCGCCCGGCTGCAGGCCGGCGTAAGCCTTCAGGCGATCGACGGCCTTGGTGCGGCGGTCGGCCGGCACCTGGTCGGACAGCAGCAGGTTCAAACCGCTGAAAATGGTCTGCGGCGCATCGCTCCAGGGCAGGAAATACGTTTCGTTGAGCTCGCTGCCCTCGATGTTCTGGTTCGCCGCCGCGATCATGATTTCAAGGTCCTGGCGGACGTTGGGATCCTTTTCGCTGGCCAGCCTGGCCTGCAGTTCGGAACGTGCCTTCGCGGTCGCCTCACGATAGCGCCGGCCATTGTCCGGACCGAGATCGGTCACCTTGTCGTCGTATCCGGGAACACCAAAGAAGCCGGTGCTTTCGGGCTGAAAGGGCCCCTGCGCATCAAGCAGGATCTGCGCCAGCTGGTTGCTGCGGGCGACCCAGGCCGGGACCGCAACTGGCTTCTTCACTGCGGGGCTGGGCGTGGCCTGTGCGGCCAGCGATGCCTGCGGCATGGCCAACAGCGGCGCGGCTCCAATGGCCAGGGCAACAGCAAGGGCAAGCGGCTTCATCACGCACTCCGGGGTCCAGGGAAGGCCTGCACCCTACGCATTCGCCCGCAGCCCGGCAATTGGCCGGAGGTCATGGGCGGCCGCAGGCGCCGCCCGTGGCTGCGCGCGAAGGCGCTTCAGGATGGATCGGAATCAGTGAAGCGTGCAGCGGAACAGGGCTCCGCTGCGGCAGGCCAGGACAATCAGGGCTTCAGGCAGCGCCCCAGGAAGTCCTCGGCGACCCGGTATCGATGCAGCGCATCGGCGCCGGACAACCCGTGTTTCGCACCCGGGTAGGTCATCATTTCGAACGGTTGCCCGCGCTTCTGCAGCGCGCTCATCAGCACGGTGGAATTGCTGAAGAGCACGTTGTCGTCGGCCATGCCATGAATCAGCAGCAGGCGCGAGCGCAGGCCGTCGATATGGGTCAGCACCCGCGCTTCGGCATAGCCGGCTTCGTTGCGCGCCGGCAGGTCCATGTAGCGCTCGGTGTAATGGCTGTCATACAGGCCCCAATCGGTGACCGGTGCACCCGCCACGCCACAGGCGTAGCGGTTGGAGGCCTTGGCCAGCAGCATCAGGGTCATGTAGCCACCGTTCGACCAGCCCTGTACCCCGATCCGCGCCGGGTCCACCCACGGCTGCTTTTCCAGCCATTCCACGCCACGCAGCTGGTCGTCTACTTCCACCGTGCCCTGCTTTCCATACAGCGCGCCACCGAAATCGCGTCCGCGCCGCGGGGTGCCACGGTTGTCCAGCGAGAACACCACGTAACCGTTCTGGGCCAGGTACTGGTTGAACAGATGGTCGCCGCGGCCCGGCCACGCGTTGGTGACGGTCTGCGAAGCCGGCCCGCCGTAGACATACACCACGACCGGATAGCGCCTGGACGCATCGAAGTCCGCCGGCTTGATCACGCTGTAATGCAGCCGCGTGCGCCCATCGGCGGCGGTCAGCGTGCCGAACTCCACCGGCAGCTGGGCGTCACGGTAACGGGCGTAGGGATGCGCCGGATCGTCCAGGTTGTTCTCCACAAGCGTGGCGATCTTCTCGCCGTTGGCACGGAACAGTTCGATCTGCGGCGGCGTGCTGCTGTTGGACCAGCTGTCCACGTAGACACTGGCATTGCGCGCGAAACTGGCGCTGTGCATGCCCGGCGTCTTCGACAGCGGCGTCGGCTTCCCGCCCTGCAGCGGAACACTGTAGATGCCACTTTCGCGCGGCGACGCGATGCCGGCGCGGAAATATACGATGCCTGCCGCTTCATCCACGGCCAGCAGTTCATCCACCGGCCAGCTGCCGGAGGTCAATGCATGTGCCTTGCCGGCGGCATCCATGCGGTAAAGATGCTGGAATCCGGTACGTTCGGACGACCACAGGAAACCGCCATCTTCAAGAAAACGCAGGCTGTTGTGCAGCGGGACCCAGGTGGGGCTGGTTTCGCGCACCAGCACGCGCTGCGCGCCGGACGACAGGTCCGCCTCCACCAGCTCCAGCTGCTTCTGGTCACGGGATTGACGCTGGAATGCCAGCCGCTGCGGATCGCGCCAGTCCACGCGCGCAAGGTAGATGTCCTGTTGCTTGCCGAGGTCGATCCAGCGCGCCGCCGCACCGCCAGCCGGCGCCACCACGCCCAGCTGCACGCGCACGTTGGCATCGCCTGCGGCCGGATAACGCTGCTCAATCACGTCGGTCCGGTCGGGGTAGACCTCATAGCGCTTCTGCACCGGCACCGGGCTCTCATCGATGCGGGCAAAGGCGATGGCCGAATCATCCGGCGCCCACCAGTAGCCGGTATGGCGGTCCATTTCCTCATCGGCGACGAACTCGGCGACACCATTGCCGATGGTCGTGCTGCCATCACGGGTGAGCTGGCGCTGCTCGCCGCTGGCCAGATCGATCACCCACAGGTTGCGCGCACGGATGAAGCTGACGAAGCCACCGCGCGGAGACATCTTTGCATCGGTGGCGAATCCTTCGCCATGGGTGAGCTGGCGGACGGCGGCCGCGTCCTGCTTCTGCAGGTCGTACAGGTACAGTTCGCCACCGAGCGGGAACAGCAGCGTGCGGGCATCCGGCGACCACTGGTAATCGACGATGCCGCTCATCGCCGCGATACGCTGGCGCTCGCGGCGGGCCTTTTCCTCGTCGCTGAGGGTTTCCGTTCCGGGCAGTACCACCTTGGAATCCACCAGCACGCGGGTCTGCCCGGTGCCGATGTCATAGGTCCACAGGTCCAGCTGGTTGCGATCGCTGTCCTTGCCGCGCAGGAACCCGACCAGGGAACCGTCCGGCGCGACCTTGGGCTTCATCAACGTCGGGCCGGACAGGGGCTGCGATCCGGTGATCGCTTCGAGCGTGAGCTTTTCCGCATGGGCGGTGGTGGTGGCAGCGAGCATCAGGGCAAGGCTGGCGAACAGATGGCGCATGGAAGATTCCGGTTCAAGGCAGGTCCGTCCCCGTGCCGGGCAAGGGGACGGGCGGCGGCCATCGTAACCCGGCAGCATCGTTGCCGTGCAGCGCCCGGCATGAGACGGCACCGGTGCGCCGGCGTGCGCCGGCAACACCCACGATGCGGATCACCGCTGGCCGAACAGATGCCTGCGCTCTTCGTCGCTGATCGGCTTTCCGGCCTCCGGATTGACCTGCTTCGCCACGGCATACGCGCGCTGCATGGCCGGGCGCGCCGCGATGGCCTGGTGCCAGCGTTGCAGGTTGGGGAAGGCGGCGAAGTCCACCGGCAGCTTGTCGTAAGCGCCTATCCAGGGGTAACTGGCCATATCGGCGATGCTGTATTCGCTGCCGGCGAGCCATTCGTTGTCGGCCAAGCGCTTTTCCATCACCCCGTGCAGGCGGCCCACTTCGTTGCCATAGCGCTCGATGGCATAGGGAATCCTTTCCGGCGCATACACGTTGAAATGGCCCATCTGTCCGCTCATCGGCCCCAGCCCCCCCATCTGCCAGAACAGCCATTCCAGCGCGGCGATGCGCTCGCGCGGGTTGGACGACAGGAATTTCCCGGTCTTTTCGGCCAGGTAGACCAGGATGGCACCGGATTCGAAGACGCTCTGCGCAGCACCGCCGTCGGCCGGCGAGTGGTCGACGATCGCCGGCATCTTGTTGTTCGGCGAGATGGCCAGGAACTCCGGTTTGAACTGGTCGCCGGCACCGATGTTGACCGGATGAACGCGGTAGTCCAGGCCCGCTTCTTCCAGGAACAAGGTGACCTTGTGACCATTGGGGGTGGGCCAGTAATACAGATCGATCATGGCGGGATACTCGGCAGGGATGTCCACCGAGTGTAATGGGCCCTGCGACTTGGCACTGTCAGCAAGTGACAGTACGCTGCGCGCTTTCCTGCAACGCAGCATGCCGTCCATGAGCTCCCCCTATCGTCCTTCCCCGCTTTCCTCGTTGATCTTTGCTTCGCGCTGGCTGCAGCTGCCGCTGTACTTGGGCCTGATCGTCGCCCAGGGTGTTTATGTGTTCCTGTTCGGCAAGGAACTCTGGCACCTGATCAGCCACGCCACGGAGATGACCGAGCAGCTGATCATGCTCGCCGTGCTCGGCCTGATCGACGTGGTGATGATCTCCAACCTGCTGGTGATGGTGATCGTGGGCGGCTACGAGACCTTCGTCTCGCGCCTGAGGCTGCAAGACCATCCGGACCAGCCGGAAT
>JAFAFF010000055.1 GCA_023423605.1 Pseudomonadota bacterium | reverse complement strand
CTGGTGCTGCAGCCGCAGACCGCGGCACTGCGGCAGATCGACATGGATACACGCACCTCGCCCGGTTCGGCGACCGCCGCGCTGCATGCGGCCGGCGCCGGGGTAGCCGCGGTGGATGCGGTGATGCTGGGCACCGACCCCTTGGCGTTCTGTGCGGTGCGGCCGCCGGGACACCACGCCACCGCCAGCACCGCCATGGGCTTCTGCCTGCTCAACAACATCGCCGTGGCCGCCGCGCATGCGCGCGACCGGCATGGCCTGGAGCGCATCGCGGTGGTGGATTTCGATGTGCACCATGGCAACGGCACCCAGGACATCTTCCAGCTGGACCCACGCGTGGCGTACTACAGCACGCACCAGGCCGGGCTGTTCCCCCATTCGGGCCTGCGCCGCGACCGTGGCGCGGGCAACCTGATGAACATCCTGCTGCCTCCGGGCAGCGGAAGCCTGCGTTTCCGCAATGTCTGGATCGAGGAAATGCTGCCGGCCATCGATGATTTCCGGCCGCAGCTGCTGCTGGTGTCGGCGGGCTTCGACGCCCATCTGCGCGACCCACAGGCCGACCTGATGCTGGAAACCGAGGATTTCGCCTGGATCACCGCCGAGCTGCATGCGCTGGCACGGCGGCATGCGGCCGGCCGGCTGGTGTCCATGCTGGAAGGCGGTTACGACCCGCAGGCGCTGGCCGACTGCTGCGTGGCGCATGTCGGCACGTTGCTGGATGGCCCCGCCCGCATTGCCGGATGAACCCGAGCCGCCAGCGGCGCCCGGCCTTCATTGCCCCTATGCAAGGGATGGGGCAAGCTACTGGCCGTTTTCGCCTGAATCTCATCACGCGTGCGCAAAGCCTTCCGCCTGCTGCCTCTCCCCCTGGGTATCGCCCTGTGCCTGCCGGCGCTGGCCGACGACAAGCCACTCAACTGGGGGCTGTGCCCTGCCACCGACGTCCTGCCCGTCTTCGATGACGCCCCGCCGGCGGACAAGGCGGCCGCCGCCACCCGCGTGGACCAGCCGACCGACATTGAAGGCGACCAGCTTTCCGGCACCTCCACCGTGCCGCAGTACGAAGGCAACGTGGCCCTGAAACGCGGCGACCAGTTCCTGGGCACCGACCACCTGAGCTTCGATACCGAAACCGGCAACTATGTCGCCGAAGGCAACGTGCGCTACCAGGATTCGTCCATCCGCATGGTCGCCAAGCGGGCCGAGGGCAACCAGGAAGCCGACACCCACAAGATTTCCGACATCCAGTACCAGCTGGTGTCGCGGCGCGGCAACGGTGGCGCCGAATCGGTGGACCTGCAGGGCGCGGTGGGGCAGATGCATCGCTCCACCTACACCACCTGCGACCCGTCGCAGCCGGTGTGGAAGCTGTCCGCGCCGCAGATCGAAGTGGACAACGATGAAGGCTTCGGCACGGCCCGCAACGCCGTGCTGCGGGTCGGCAAGGTGCCGGTGCTGTGGGCGCCGTACTTCAAGTTCCCGATCGATGACCGGCGCCAGACCGGCCTGCTGTATCCGCAGCTGGGCCTGTCCGGCCGCAACGGTTTCGACTACGCACAGCCGATCTACTTCAACCTGGCACCGAACTACGACGATACCCTGACACCGCGCTACATGAGCAAGCGCGGGCTGATGCTGGACAATGAATTCCGCTACCTCTACGACGGTGGCCGCGGCGAGCTGCATACGGCCTACATGCCCGATGACGAGCTGCGCGACCGCGACCGCGGGCGGGTCGAATTCACCGGTTACCACAACTTCAATTCCAACTGGCAGGCACGCGCCGGGCTGGCCTGGGTCAGCGACGAGCGCTACGTGGAGGACTTCTCCAACCGGCTGCTCGGCGTGACCGCATCCAACCTGCAGAGCCAGGCAGGCATCTACGGCACCGGCGAGAACTGGACCGCCGGGCTGATGGCCGATTACTGGCAGCTCACCGACTACACCCTGACCGAGGCGGCGCTGCCGTACAACCGCCAGCCGCGCCTGTTCGGTACCTGGGACAAGCCGCTGCTGCCGTGGCTGGAGGTAGGCGTGTATGCCGAGGCTGTGCGCTTCGTGCATGACGACGTGCACGGCAAGATCATCGACAGCGAAGGCGAATACGTACGCGATGGCAGCAGGCGCGAGGTGCTCGGCGGCTCACGCGTGGACGTCAAGCCCTACGTCACCCTGCCCTTCAGCGGCGCGGCGTGGTACGTGACGCCGACGCTGGCCTGGCGCTATACCGGCTACGACCTGGAACAGGGACTGGCCGACAGCATCCGCGCCGACAACCTGCGCGCGGCCGGCATCGACCCGGCCACCGCCACCCCGGACCAGCTGCGCGGCAACACCTCGCCGAACCGCAGCGTGCCGATCGCCAGCCTGGACGCGGGCCTGTTCTTCGACCGCGAGACCACCATCGGCGACAAGCCCTACCTGCATACCCTGGAACCGCGCCTGTTCTATCTGCGCACGCCCTACCGCGACCAGAGCGAACTGCCGATCTTCGATACCCGCGATTTCACCTTCAGCTGGGGCCAGCTGTTCCGCGATTCGCGCTACACCGGCGCCGACCGCCAGAACGATGCCAACCAGCTGACCCTGGCGCTGAGCACTCGCTTCATCGACCAGAGCAGCGGCCGCGAGCGGTTCTCGGCCAGCATCGGCCAGATCCAGTATTTCGAGGATTCGCGGGTCAACATCAGCGGCGTGGAAGTGCCGGTGGAAGAGGGCAAGTCGGCCTGGATCGCCGACACCAACTGGCAGATCAACGACCGCTGGAACCTGGGCGCCACCTACCAGTGGGATCCCAAGTACAAACGCGAAGACCTGGCCAGCGTCCGCGCCCGCTACGTGATGCCCAACGACGGCATCGTCAACGTCAGCTACCGCAACCGCCTCAACCCCAACGGCAGCACGCTGCTGGAACAGGCCGACCTGTCCTTCCTGTACCCGATCAATCCGCGCTGGAGCCTGGTGGGCCGGTATTACTACTCGCTGGAAGACAGGAAGCCGCTGGAGATCATCGGCGGCGTGCAATGGGACAGCTGCTGCCTGGCGGTGCGCGCGCTGGCCCGCCGCTACGTGCGCAACCGCGAGGGCGAGCTGAACAATTCCTTCCAGGTCGAGTTCGTGCTCAAGGGCCTGAGCTCCATCGGCCAGAACACGGACCGCACCCTGCGCCGTGCTATCCTCGGCTACAACCGCGACGACCTCTATCTCGTGCCGCCCAGCAACACCGGTGCCACGCGCGACGACTACGATCCGAACCTGATCCCATGACCAAGACCTTCCCCGTCCTACTCGCCTCCCTGCTGGCGGTGTCCACCGCGTCCGTGCCCTTCCAGGCATCGGCCCAGCAGACCCAGCCGCTGGACCGCATCGCCGCCGTCGTCGACGAAGACGTCATCCTGCAGAGCGAACTGGACCGCGCGCTGGCCAACATCAGGGCGCAGTACGCCGGACGCGAGAACCAGCTGCCGCCGGATGACGTGCTCAGCCGCCAGGTGCTTGAACGCCTGGTGCTGGTGAAGCTGCAGGTGACCCGCGCCGAAGGCAGCGGCATCCGTGTTTCGGACCAGGAACTGAACCAGGCCATCCAGTCCATCGCCCAGCAGAACGGCGGCGACGTCGACCAGCTGCGTGGCCGCCTGGCCCAGGACGGCATCGATTTCGACGAGTTCCGCCGTTCGGTGCGCGACGAGATCGTGGTCCAGCGCCTGCGCCAGAGCTTCGCGCAGAGCCGCATCAGCGTCAGCGAGGGCGAAGTGGACGCCGCCCTGAAGCAGCAGGCCGCGGTCGGCACCCAGTACCACCTGGCGCATATCCTGATCGCCACGCCGGACGGCGCGGACGCCAGCCAGATCGCTACCGGCCAGCAGAAGGCCGATGGCGTGAAGGCGCTGCTGGACAAGGGCGAACTGGACTTCAATGCAGCCGCGGTGCGCTATTCCGACAGCCCCAACGCGCTGGAAGGCGGCGACCTGGGCTGGCGTTCGATGGACGAGATCCCGCAGGCGTTCCTGCAGGTCATGCAGGACATGAAGCCCGGTGACGTGGTCGGTCCGCTGCGTGGCCCGAGCGGCTTCCAGCTGCTGAAGCTGGTGGAACTGCGCGACGCCAATGCCGCCAACGGTACCGGCCAGACGGTCACCGAATACCACGGCCGCCACATCCTGGTGCGCGTGACCGACCAGCAGAGCGATGCCGCCGCCAAGGCGAAGATCGATACCCTGCGTGCCCGCATCGCCGGTGGCGCCGAGTTCCAGGACGTGGCCAAGGAGTCCTCCGAGGACAACAACAGCCGTGGCCAGGGCGGTGACCTGGGCTGGTTCCCGGCCGACGCCTTCGGCCCGGATTTCGGCCGCCAGGTGGAAGGCGTGAGCGACGGTGGCATCAGCCAGCCGTTCCGCACCGACGCCGGCTGGCACATCGTGCAGCGCGTGGCCACCCGCCAGACCGACGTCGGCGTGGACAACCAGCGTGCGCAGATCCGCGAGACCATCGGCCGTCGCAAGCTGGAAGAAGAGTACAACCGCTTCCTGTCCGAACTGCGCGGCGAAGCCTACGTCAGCTTCCGCAGCGGCGACCGCGCGGAGAATACCGCGACCCCGCCGCAGTCCTGATGCTTCCCCAGCTCGCTCTGGTACCGGGCGAGCCCGCCGGGATCGGGCCGGAGCTCTGCATCCGCCTGATCCAGCAGCCGCGCAGCGATTGCCGGCTGCTGGCCTTCGCCGACCCGGACACCCTGCGCGCGGCCGCCGCCGCGCTGCGCCTGCCGCTGCAGTTGCTGCCCGAACACGCGCAGGCCCGCGTGCCGGGTGACCTGCCGTTGCGGCCAATCCTCAATGCCACGCCCAGCCGCTTCGGCCATGCCGATCCCCGCAACGCGCGGGCGGTCATCGATGCGCTGCTCGGCGCCGGCCACGCCTGCCTGGCCGGCGAACTGGATGGCGTGGTCACCGGGCCGGTGCACAAGGCGGTGATCAACCAGGGCGGCATCGCCTACAGCGGCACCACCGAGCTGCTGGCCGACCAGGCCGGGGTGAAGGTGGTGATGATGCTGGCCAACGACATCGTGCGCGTCGCGCTGGCGACCACCCACCTGCCGCTGCGTGAAGTGGCCGACGCGATCACCCGCGACCGCCTGGAGCGCGTGCTGCGCACCCTGTACGCGGCCCTGCGCCGCGATTTTGGCCTGCCCGCGCCGCGTATCGCGGTGCTGGGGCTCAACCCGCATGCGGGCGAGGACGGGCATTTGGGCCATGAGGAGCGCGACCTGGTCATCCCGTTGCTGCAGCAGCTGCGTGGCGAAGGCATGGACCTGGTCGGGCCGCTGCCGGCCGACACCGCGTTCCTGCCGGCGAAGCTGGTGGGCTTTGACAGCGTACTGGCGATGTACCACGACCAGGGCCTGCCGGTGCTGAAGTATTCCGGCTTCGAGCAGGCGGTGAATCTCACCCTCGGGCTGCCCTATCCACGCGTGGCCGTGGACCATGGCACCGCACTGGACCTGGCCGGACTCGGCACCGCCGACCCGTCCAGCCTGCAGGCGGCCACATCGTTGTGCGCGCAGCTGGCCCGGCAACGTAAAATGAGCGCATGAATCCGCATTCCCCCACTGGCCCGGCGTTCACCGCCCCGGCCAAGAAGCAGCTTGGCCAGCACTTCCTGGCCGACCGCCATTACATCGACCGCATCGTCATGGCGGTCAACCCGAAGGATGGCGACCGCCTGGTGGAAATCGGCCCCGGACAGGGGGCCATCACCCTGCCGCTGCTGCGCCAGCACCCGCGCCTGACCGTCATCGAATTCGACCGCGACCTGATCGCTCCGCTTGCCGCCGCGGCCGCGCCGCTGGGCGAACTGACCATCGTGCAGGGCGACGTGCTGCGCGTGGACTTCACCGCACTGGCCGATGGTGCGCCGATCCGGCTGGTCGGCAACCTGCCCTACAACATCTCCTCACCGATCCTGTTCCATGCCCTGGAACATGCCGCGGTGGTCCGCGACATGCACTTCATGCTGCAGAAGGAAGTGGTGGACCGCATGGCCGCCGGCCCCGGCAGCAAGGTGTTCGGTCGCCTGAGCGTGATGCTGCAGGCGTATTGCGAGGTCACCTCGCTGTTCGTGGTGCCGCCGGGCGCGTTCCGGCCGCCGCCGAAGGTGGATTCGGCCGTGGTGCGGCTGGTGCCACGCGACCCGTCGCGGATCGGCATCAACGACCACGGGCGCTTCGCCGAGGTGGTCCGCGCGGCATTTGGACAACGCCGCAAGACATTGCGCAACGCATTGAACAACGTGGTCAGCGCCGAACAGTTCCAGGCCGCCGGGGTACGTCCGGATGCACGTGCCGAACAGCTCGACGTAGCGGAATTCATCGCACTGGCCAATGCAAGCTGATTACACTTCCCTGATGCAAGACGCAGATCATTACGCCGTGGATGTGGAAGTCGCGCCGCGCTTCCTCGATGACCAGTCCTCCCCCGGGGAAGGCCGCTATGCCTTCGCCTACATCATCCGCATCCATAACCGTGGACGTGTCGCCGCGCGCCTGGTTGCCCGGCACTGGCGCATCACCGACGCCGATGGCCGCGTCGAGCACGTGGATGGCGATGGCGTGATCGGCGAGCAGCCCCGCCTGCGTCCCGGTGAAGACTTCCAATACACCTCCGGTGTCATGCTGGGCACCGAGCACGGCACGATGCAGGGCCACTACGACATGGTGGCCGACGATGGCACCGAGTTCGCCGCCGCGGTAGCACCGTTCGTGCTGACCGTCCCACGAACCCTGCACTGACAAGGAGGCCGGACCATGAGCGTGTGGGCGATCGGCGACCTGCAGGGTTGCCATGACGTGACCCAGCGGCTGCTGGAAAAGATCCGTTTCGACCCGGCACAGGACACCCTGTGGTTCGCCGGCGACCTGGTGAACCGCGGCGGGCAGTCGCTGGAAACGCTGCGGCTGGTGCATTCGCTGCGCGAGAACAGTGTGGTGGTGCTGGGCAACCATGACCTGTCATTGCTGGCCGTGGGTGCGCGCAGCGAAGAGGAACAGCGCAAGGTCAACCCGGACCTGCTGCGTGTGGTGCTGGCCGAAGACCGCGACGTGCTGCTGGACTGGCTGCGCATGCAGAAGCTGGTGCACGTGGACCGCGAGCTGGGCTGGATGATGGTGCACGCCGGCCTGGCGCCGAAGTGGACGACCCAGCTGGCGGAAAAGCATGCGCGCGAGATCGAGCTGCAGCTGCGTGGCAACGGCTACCGCAAACTGCTGCGCAACATGTATGGCGACAAGCCCGTCTGGGCGCCCAACCTGACCGGTTACGACCGCTCGCGCGCCATCATCAACTTCTTCACCCGCATGCGCTACTGCACGCCACGTGGGCGTATCGGCATCGAGGACAAGGGCACCCCGGGCACCCAGGAACAGGGCCTTTATCCATGGTTCGAAGTGCCGGGACGGGTCGAGCGCGACCTGAAGATCGTGTGCGGCCATTGGTCTTCGCTGGGCCTGACCATCACCCAGGGCGTGCATGCCATCGATACCGGCGCGGTGTGGGG
>JAFAFF010000014.1 GCA_023423605.1 Pseudomonadota bacterium | reverse complement strand
GGAGCCGAACACAAGCCTACATGGACGTATTCACGGCGGGTCCCGCGCCGCCCGAGCCACCCCTCGCCCATCCAGGAAACCCACCAGCCGCGAGGGGGTTCCACCCGTTCGATCACTCCCCGGAGCGTTTACCGCGCGCTTTCAGCCAGCCGCGCGCCCAGCCACACCAGCAGCATGCCGCCGGCCAGGCTGACGCCCAGGTATACCGGCACCATCATCCCGCGATCGGTACGCGCGAACACCAGCGTTTCCAGCATCAACGATGAGAACGTGGTCAGCCCGCCGAGCAGCCCCACCACCAGGAACGCACGCAGCAACTGCACGTTGCCACCGCGCTGGTGCAGCCACACCAGCAGGTAGCCGGCGGCGAAGGCACCAAGGAAATTCGCCGTCAGCGTGCCCCACGCAAAGCCCTGCCCGAAGCTTTTCAGCATGGCGTCACCGATCAGGAAACGCAGCGCCGAACCCAGCGCCCCGCCAGCCATCACCAGTCCCAGCTGCTGCCACCACGTGCTGCCCATCAGCTCTTTTCCCCGCTCGCGCGCTTGTCAGCGCGGGCCTGTTCGCGTTGTTCGCGCAGGCGGTCCAGCTTGTCCTTCAACTTGATTTCCATGCCGCGCGCCACCGGGCGGTAATACACGCGTTCACCCATCGCATCCGGAAAGCCGGTCTGGTCCAGTGCGATGCCACCTTCCATGTCGTGATCGTACTGGTACTGCGCGCCATAGCCGAGGTTCTTCATCAGCTTCGTCGGTGCGTTGCGCAGGTGCAGCGGCACCTCCATCGTGCCGGTCTCGCGGATGTCCGCGCGCACCTCGTTGAAGGCGGCATAGCCGGCGTTGGACTTGGCGGTGCTGGCCAGGTAAAGCACCAGCTGCGCGAAGGCCAGCTCGCCTTCAGGACTGCCCAGCCGCTCGTAGATGTCCCAGGCTTCCAGCGCCATGGTCTGCGCGCGCGGGTCGGCCAGGCCGATGTCCTCTATGGCCATGCGGGTGAGGCGGCGCGCCAGGTAGGACGGATCGCAGCCGCCATCGAGCATCCGCGCGAGCCAGTACAGCGCCGCATCCGGGTTCGAACTGCGCACGGATTTGTGCAGCGCCGATATCTGGTCGTAGAACTGTTCGCCGCCCTTGTCGAAGCGGCGCGTGCGGTCGGCCAGCACCTGCACCAGGGTCTGCGCGGTAATGCGTCCGCCCTCGTCGGCTGCCAGCTCGGCGGCGATTTCCAGCAGCGTGAGCGCGCGGCGCACGTCGCCGTCGGCGGCGCTGGCGATCTGCAGCAGCAGCTCCGGTTCTATCTGGATGCCTTCGCCGCCCAGTCCGCGCCCGCTGTCATCCAGCGCCCGCTGCAGGGCCTCGACGATATCCTGCGGCGAGACGGCTTCCAGCACATGCACGCGGCAACGCGACAACAGCGCCGAATTGAGTTCGAACGAAGGGTTTTCGGTGGTGGCGCCGACGAACAGGATGGTGCCGCGCTCGATGTGCGGCAGGAACGCGTCCTGCTGCGCCTTGTTGAAGCGGTGCACCTCATCGACGAACAGCACCGTGCGACGCCCTTCGGCGAAACGCTGCGCGGCTTCGGCCAGCACCTGGCGCACTTCCGGCAGGCCGGACAGCACCGCCGAGATGGCGCGGAATTCGGCATCGGAATAGTCGGCCAGCAACAGTGCCAGGGTGGTCTTGCCGCACCCCGGCGGGCCCCACAGGATCATCGAATGCACGCGGCCGGATTCGACCGCGCGGCGCAGCGCGCTGTCCGGTGCAAGCAGCCGTTTCTGCCCGACCATTTCATCGAGCGCGCGCGGGCGCATGCGTTCGGCAAGCGGACGCAGGTGCTCCCGATCCACGCTCAGCAGATCGGGCCCGGGAAAGGAAGAAGAACGTTGTCTGGCCACACCGTAGTGTAACGCGCCGGATCGAATGAACCGGCGCATCGGTGGCCCCGGCCGGTCAGTCGCCGATGACGTCGGTGCCGGCGGGCGGCGTGAAACGGAACGTGTCCCTGGCAAAGGACGGATTGCGCTTCCAGTCACTGAAGGTGATGACCGTGCGCTGGCCCACCGCATCGGTGATTTCCATCTTCGCCAGCCCCTGCTTGTTGAAGCCCAGCGCCGCATACTGGAAGCTGGCCTCGGTTTCGCGCTTGGGGCTCAGCGACAACCACTCCAGCCCATCGCGCACGCCGGCTTCCTCGCTCAGGTCGTACTGCTGGTCCAGCAGCGCCGGGTTGATGAGCGCGGTCAGCGGGCTGTTCTGTTCTTCCTTGCCCTGCGCGCGCACCGTGGCCTGTTCCAGGTCCGGTTCGTGCATCCATACCTTGCTGCCGTCAGCAACGATCAGCTGCACGTGCGGCTTCTGGTATTCCCAGCGGAACAGGCGGGGCGCGGACAGGGCAACACGTCCGCTGGTGTTTTCCTTGACCTTGCCGCGGCTGTCGAACACCTGCTGGCTGAAGCGGCCATCCAGGCCCTTCAGGCCGGTGGTGAAGGCCTTCAGGTCATCGCGCGCGCCGGCCCAGGCGCTGGTCGAAACCAGGCACGCGGTGGCGAGCGCGGAACAAGCGAGGAAGCGACGAAAGGTGGCGTGCATGCGGGTATCCGGTTGTGACCTGGAAGGATGATCCGAAGTGTGCCTCGGGCAACCTGAATGGGCGGTTCGCGTCGATGGCGTCAGCTGATGCGGGCACCCGGCCGCGGGCCGGGTGTGACTCGGGGTGACGCCCGGGCTCAGCGCGGCGGCGGGGCCAGCACGGTGCGGTCGCCATTGTGCTCGGGCGGACTCACCACGCCGGCCGCTTCCATTGCCTCGATCAGGCGCGCGGCGCGGTTGTAACCGATCTTCAGGCGCCGCTGCACGCCGGAAATGGACGCGCGGCGCGTTTCGGTGACCACGCGCAGGGCCTCGTCGTACAGCGGATCGGATTCGTCGCCGGAAGCGCTGGTCTCCGGCAGGCCGGTCGCGCCGACCACCACGCCGTCGCCCATGGTCTGCACCTCGTCCAGCACGCCTTCGATGTAGTCCACCGGCCCGGTTGCCTTCAGGTGCTCCACCACGCGATGCACTTCATCGTCGGAAACAAAGGCCCCATGCACGCGGTCCGGCATGGCCGTGCCCGGCGGCAGGTACAGCATGTCGCCGTGGCCAAGCAGCGTTTCCGCGCCGGACTGGTCGAGGATGGTGCGCGAATCGATCTTGGAACTCACCTGGAAGGCGATGCGGGTCGGGATGTTGGCCTTGATCAGGCCGGTGATGACATCCACCGACGGGCGCTGGGTGGCCAGGATGAGGTGGATGCCGGCCGCGCGCGCCTTCTGCGCCAGCCGCGCGATCAGCTCTTCCACCTTCTTGCCGACGATCATCATCATGTCGGCGAATTCGTCGATGAAGATGACGATGAACGGCAGCGTTTCCAGCGGACGCGGCGCTTCGCCCAGCTCCGGGTTCGGCTTGAACAGCGGGTCCATCAGCGGCTGGCCGGCATCCTGGGCATCCTTCACCTTCTTGTTGAAGCCGGCCAGGTTGCGCACGCCGACCGCGCTCATCAGCTTGTAGCGGCGCTCCATCTCCGCCACGCACCAGCGCAGACCGTTGGCGGCCTCCTTCATGTCGGTCACCACCGGTGCCAGCAGGTGCGGAATGCCCTGGTAGACGCTCAGTTCCAGCATCTTCGGGTCGATCATCAGCATCCGCAGTTCCTTCGGCGATGCCTTGTACAGCAGGCTCAGCACCATCGCGTTGACCGCCACCGACTTGCCGGAGCCGGTGGTGCCGGCCACCAGCAGGTGCGGCATGCGCGCCAGGTCGGCAACCGTCGGGCGGCCAGCGATGTCCTTGCCCAGCGCCAGCGTCAACGCACTGGCGGACTTGTCGTATTCCTTGGAACGCAACAGCTCGGACAGGTAGATCATCTCGCGGCTGACGTTGGGAATCTCCAGGCCGATCACCGACTTGCCCGGAATCACGTCCACCACGCGCACGGATTTCACCGACAGGCCGCGCGCGATGTCCTTGTCCAGCGAGCTGATCTGGCTGACCTTGATGCCTGGCGCCGGCTCGATCTCGAAACGGGTGATCACCGGGCCGGGATAGGCGCCGACCACCACTGCATCGATGCGGAAATCCTTGAGCTTGAATTCGATCTGACGCGACAGGGTTTCCAGCGTGTCCTCGTCGTAGCCCTTAGGCTGCGGCTTCGGATCATCCAGCAGGGCCAGTGGCGGCAGGTCGGAGCCGTCGGTATTGACCCCATGGAACATCGGCAACTGGGTGTCGCGCTTGGCCCGGTCGCTCTTCTCGATCACCGGTTCCGGCCGCGGTTCGATCTTCACCGGCTCGCGCTTGGCGCGCACCACCGCGTCCACCTTGCGCACTTCCTGGCGCTCCTCGCGCATGGCGCGGGTCTGCTTCCATTCGGTGGCCTGTTCCTTCTTTTTTTCCAGCAAGGGCGCCAGGGCCATGACGCCCTTGCCGATACGCTCCATCACCAGAAACCAGGAAAGGCCCGTGGCCAGGGTGATGGACGCCAGCAGCAGCACCAGCACGAACAGGTTCGCACCCAGCGCGCCGAAACCCACGCTCAGCGAACTGCCCACCAGCTTGCCGAGAATGCCGCCGGCCGAACCGACATCGGCGGTGAACAGGCGCAGGTGCAGGAAGCCGGTGCCGGCGATCAGGAAACCGACCAGGCCGACCAGCCGCAGCGCCGGGTCCAGGTCGTTCTCGCCCTTGGCTTCGCGCTTGAGGCCGAACATGGCGAACCAGGCCAGCGCGCCGAGGATCACCGGCAGCACGAAAGCCATGTAACCGAACAGCTGCAGCAGCACATCAGCGATCCACGCGCCGGCACGGCCGCCCATGTTGTGGACCGGCGCGACCACGCTGCCGGTATGCGACCAGCCCGGATCGGTGGCCGAATAGGTGAACAGGCTGGCCACCAGATACAGCAGCGCAGGGGCCACCGCGATCAGGCCGAGATCCCGCCACAGGCGCTGGCGCCGGGGGTTCTCCGCCGGGGACGGTTCACGACGACGGGATTTGCCTTCGGCCGATCGGGCGCGTTCGGGGACCTGCTTCGCCACCTTGGACACTACCTTTGGAATACGCTGTTAGTGGTTGATAATAAACGAAGCGCGACGGTTTTCCGTCACCGCCAGCCGATATCGGCCGACGCGGGTGCCACACCTCTGCCGCGATACCCGGCAGAGGCACCGTGGACCACCGCGTTGCAGCCATCAGCTTGAATCGCCCTGCCCCTGCCATCACTCTATGGTCTGCAACCGCGACCGTGCAAACCATCGCAGGGTCTTGTCCCGTCTACTTTTCCGCGAGTCTACATGAGCCCTACCCTGCCTACCCGCCACC
>JAFAFF010000362.1 GCA_023423605.1 Pseudomonadota bacterium | reverse complement strand
GCATGGTCAGGTGCGCGAACGATTCGCGGCGGCCATTGCCGGTCGGTGCCATGCCCATCAACCGCGCGTTGAGCGAATCCTGCATGTAGCCGACCAGGATGCCGTCCTCGATGAGGGTAGTGCACTGCGTGGGGTGCCCTTCGTCATCGATGTTCAGGGAGCCACGACGCCCGTCCAGGGTGCCGTCATCGACGATGGTCACTCCCGGCGACGCCACCCGCTCGCCCAGGCGGCCGGCGTAAACGCTGGTGCCCTTGCGGTTGAAATCGCCTTCCAGGCCATGGCCGACCGCTTCGTGCAGCAGCACGCCGGGCCAGCCCGGGCCCAGCACCACCGGCATCACGCCGGCCGGTGCCGGCACCGCTTCCAGGTTCACCAGGGCCTGGCGCAGGGCCTCGCGCGCGAATGCTTCAGGGCGTCCACCGGCAAACAGCGCAGCGTAATCGTAGCGACCACCACCGCCGGCATAACCGGATTCACGACGCCCGTCCTGTTCGACGATGACCTGTACGTTCAAGCGCACCAGCGGGCGGATATCCGCACCGAGCACGCCATCGCTGCGTGCGATGAGCACCGTGTCCACGCCGCCGGACAGGCTCACCATCACCTGCTTCACCCGCGGATCGGCAGCGCGAAGGTAGGCATCCAGGCGCTTGAGTACGTCCACCTTGGCCTCGTTGCCGAGGCTGTCCACCGGATCCAGCGCCGGATACAGCGCGCGTGCATCGCCGCGCACCAGCGAGCGGCCGTGCTGGGCACCGCCTTCGCGCGAGATGGCGCGCGCGGACTGCGCCGCAGCGGCCAGTGCATCACGGTGGATATCGTCGGAATAGGCAAAGCCGGTCTTCTCGCCGGCAATGGCGCGCACGCCCACGCCCTGCTCGATGGAATGCGCACCGTCCTTGACGATGCCGTCTTCCACGCTCCAGCTCTCGCGCCGCGCATGCTGGAAATACAGGTCACCAAAATCGATGCCCGGCCCCAGCAGGTGGCCAAAGGTACGTTCCAGGGTGGCAGCATCCAGCCCGGCGGGCTGCAGCAGGCGGTCGGTGGCGAGAGTCAGTGCGTTGTCGGTCATCGTCCCGATGTGGGGGCGGCCGGCCCTCCACGCAAGCCACCCCGGACGCGGAACAGCGAACCTTTCCTGTCCGTCAACGCGTTTCCGGCACCGGCACCGGCGCGGCCTCGCGCTCCACCACATCCACCTTCGGGTCCTTCCAGGGCCCGGTGACGTGATAGGTCTTCGCGCCGATCTCGCCCAGCGGCCGGGACAGCACCGCGTTGGTGGCGGCGCCCAGCGCGGCGCCGACCGGCCCACCGGCAAACGCGCCCACCACGGTGAGCAGGTTGCCCGCACGCGGATTCACGTCGATGGTCTGGTCGAACTGCTGATGCCGCAGATCGGTGCGGCCACGGATGCGGATGTTCGCCGCCGGCCCCTCGATGAGCACCGAATCGGTGGTCGCCATGCCGGCACCGAACTGCAGCGTGCCGCCGATCTGGTTGAAGGCGAACCCCTTGGAAAAGAAATCACGGAAATCCAGCATCAAGCGGCGCGGAAGCTGGGTCACGCTGAGCAGACCCAGCACGCGGCCGGCCCCGGGTTCCAGCTCCAGCAACTGGCCATCATGCGCAGCCACCTTCATCGAGCCCTCCAGGTTGCCGAGCTGGAAATCCGATGGCCCGCCTTTCCAGCCCGCCTGCAGGTCCACGCTGCCCTGCCCGCCGCGCAGCTGGCCACCGAAATCCAGGTCCTGCATCAATCCCCCCAGGTCCTGGCTGCGCACCTGTGCGGTCAACGCGGTACGCGCGGCATCGCCCTTGCCCAGCCACCGGCCACGCACATCGATGGCCTGTCCCGGTGAACGGAAATCCAGCTGATCCACCTGCAGTCCCTGTGCAACCGGACGGGTACGCACCGTCGCCTGGCCCAGCGCCACCTTGCCGAACTTCAGGTCGGTGATGTCCAGCGCCAGCGGCGGCACCGCAGCGGGATCGGTATCGTCGGCGCTGGCCTGCACGCGCGCGGTCATCGCCTGGCCGTCGGGCAGGATGATCGGCGCGCCGTCGCCCGGCGGCGCCTGCGGCGGACCCGGCAGCGATTTCCAGTACACCCGCTGCAGCGTGCCGGCGATGGTGCCACCACTGGCATTGGGCACGTTCAGCTGGCCTGCCAGCGACGGGCCGTCCAGCCGTACCTCAAGCTGCTGTGCGCCCGGCCGCAACTGCAGGCGGGTCTGCTCGAACACTCCGCCGATCAACAACAGCTGCGCCACCTGCACGTCCACCGAGCGCAGCGGCATGCCGTCGCTGCCATCGCCGCCCTCGCCGG
The DNA here is from genome assembly GCA_023423605.1 of Pseudomonadota bacterium. Classification (GTDB taxonomy): domain Bacteria; phylum Pseudomonadota; class Gammaproteobacteria; order Xanthomonadales; family Xanthomonadaceae; genus Stenotrophomonas. Next base: position 3,216 of record JAFAFF010000362.1, on the reverse strand, counting down.
CCGCCCCCCGCGCCAGGCCGATCCATTCCAGCGCATCCAGCGTGCCGCTGCGGCCGGTCACCGCCAACCCGCTGGCCGGTGGTTCGCGATCCACCTGCGAACGGCCCAGGGTGACCTGGACACCCGTGCGCCCCTGCTGCGTGCGCGCGGCCAGCGCCAGCCGCTCGCCGAACGCCACATCGATCCGGCCATCGCCCATCGGCAACTGCGCGGCCACGCGGGTATCCAGCGCTTCACCGGCCGGCTTGTCCAGCGGCGCAGGAAACTTCAGCTGCGTACCCACCAGGTCCGACTGCAGATGCAGGCGTGCCGCCGGAACCGCTGCCGCGCCGCCTGGCGGTGACGCCGCGCCCGTCGCCGCCAGCGCACCCGGCAGGTCCACGCCGATGCTCCAGCGCGAGCGTCCCTCGATATAGGGCTTGAGCCAGGCCATCTCCGGCGCACGATCCAGCAACACCGCAGCATCCAGCGCCGCGTCCAGCCGTGATTCGAACGCCAACCGCGGATCGCTCACGAAGCTGCCCGCACGCAGCGCCAGCCGGCCCGGCTGCCCCAGATGACGCACGCCCAGCTCGTCGGCGGCGAAACCGCCATCGCCATAGCGCGCCGTTCCACGTACGTCCTCGAACTCAAGTGCATAGCGCTTCTCCGACAGTTTCACGCCGTCCAGCGCCACGTTGCCGCGCAGGTGCCCGGGCTGGCCGTCATGCAGCGGCTGCAGCAGGTCGAAGTCCACGCTTGCCGGCCCGCTCGCGCCCAGGTTGTCCAGCGTTTCCCCATATTCCGCGTGCAGCGGGCTGCGTCGCAGCATCGCCAGCAGCTTGCCTGCATCGCTGCGGGTATGCGCCCGCACGTACAACGGCGCATCGCCGAAATCATCGATGCCCGCTTCGATCGCATCGATCTTCACGCCCCCCAGCTCGCCACGCCCCTGCAGCTGGAATCCTGCACCGATGAAGGCAATGTCCCCGTCCGTAGCGGTCATGTCCGGCCAGCCGGGCTGGAAGCGGATGGTGCCATTGGCGATGTGGCCACGCGCTTCGAAGCGGCCATCATGGTCATTGAAAGGCCAGTCGTCGAGATCGCCGGTGACCAGTCCCACGCCCTCGCGCACACGGCCTGACTGCAATGCCGTGTCCAGCCACGCGGTCGCCGCCTTGCTCATCTTCGAATGGATCCAGAAACGCTTGGCGGCGGTCATCGGTACATCGTCGATCTTCGCCGCCAACTGCATCCACGGCCGGCTGCCGTCGCCCTGGAACCACATCCCGCCGCGCACGTCCGCGGCATAGTCGCTGCCCTGCACGCGCAGTGCCGGGGTCCCCACCCGCCAGCCGCCGGCTTCGTCGCGCCAGCCCACCAGTTCGCCGGCCAGGTGCACGTCATGGCGCACGCCGAAACCCGATGGCCAGTCGAACTGCAGTTGCCGCTGTGGCTGCAGTTGCAGGCTCACGCCCTGCGCATCGCCCTGGAAACGTCCGCCGATACCGGACAGCCCCGGAGAGCCGTCCACGCTGGCGAATGACAGGTCCGCCAGTTCGCCTTCCGCCCATACGGCCCGGCCACGCTCGCCGCCCAGGGTCAGTGCACGCACCTGCACATGCGGTCGCGCGCGGTACAGCCAGTCCCGCAGGCCGGCGTCCAGCCGGTCGGTCAACGCCAGCCCACGCAGCAGCACGCGGCCATCCACCGTGTCGCCGGCCAGCGCCAGATGCTGGCCGCCACCGATCAGCAGCCCGTCCAGTACCGATTCGCTGCCGTCCATGCGCGCCCGCAACCGCGGCGCTTCGGCACGCCAGCCGCCGGCGCTGTAGCGCCATCGCGCGCGCACCTGCAGGCGCTCCAGGTCCAGACGCGGCTCGCGTACGTGCGTGGTGGCTGCGCCGGCCAACTGCAACCCGGCAAGGTCGGTATCAGTGGTGACCATGACCGCGCGGAAGTCGCGCAGTGCAACCCATGCATTGAGCTCGCCACGGCCTTTCAGCACGCGTACGCCACCCGCATCCAGCAGGGGCGACCACGCACCCAGATCGACCGGATCGCCGCCCAGCCAGGCGTCGCCGTCGCCCTTGCGGCGATCGATGTCCAGCACCGCGGACAGCGGCAGCGCATCTTCCCGGGCGAACGCACGCACACCGACCTTCAGGCGGTCGCCGTTGATGCGCAGGCGCAGGTCCACCCGCGGCAACGCTGCCTGCAGGCCCAGCGAGGGCGCCTCCACCCGCAGGCGGCCACCCGCCACCTGCAGCTCGCCCAGCCGGCGCAGGGCGTCCAGCGGATCGCCCGCCTGCGAATGGGGCAACCCGCGCACGCTCCAGCGGCCGTCGTCGGCACGCTGCAGGGTGAGCGCCAGGCCGCGCAGCCGAAGCTCGGTCAGCGAACGCCCGGGCAGCAGCCCGGCGTACATCGCCACCGCCACTTCCGCCTGGCCGATGCGGACACCGTCACCGCCGCCGATATGCAGCCCTTCCAGCCGCAGCAACGGACCGCGCCGGGTCCATTCGGTACGCAGGCGTTCGAAACGCACCGGCTGGCCGGCACGCGCACTCAGCCACGCCGCCACTTCACCCGGGTTGCGTTCGGCCAGCGGCAACAGCTGGCTGAGCGTACCCACCAGCAGCGCCACCGCCACCAGCGCCACGGCGGTGGCATACAGGGCAAGACGACGGATCCTCCGCAACCGCAGCCGCGGCGGAACGTTCATCGGCCGCAGCCGGCTACCTGCCGGCATGGGTCAGAGCAGGACCACATCGAATTGTTCCTGAAGGTACTGGTCATCGGCCTGGAAGCGGATGCTCTTGCCGAGGAACTCCTCCAGCTCGGCCACCGCGGTGGATTCCTCATCGGTGATGCGCGCGACCACCTTGGACGAGGCGATCACCAGCAGCCGCGCGGCGTCGAACTGGCGCACCGCACGGGTGATCTCGCGGAAAATTTCGTACGTCACCGTTTCGGCGGTCTTGATGGAACCGCGGCCGCTGCACTCCGGACAGGGCTCGGACAGCTGCCGCTCCAGGCTTTCCACGGTGCGCTTGCGGGTCATTTCCACCAGGCCCAGCGGCGAAAATTCGTACACCGTGGTCTTGGCGTGGTCGCGCGCCAGCGCCTTTTCCAGCGTGCGCAGCACCTGGCGACGATGCTCGGGGTCATCCATGTCGATGAAATCGATGATGATGATGCCGCCGAGGTTGCGCAGCCGCAGTTGCCGCGCTACCG
>JAFAFF010000241.1 GCA_023423605.1 Pseudomonadota bacterium | reverse complement strand
CGCACCTGGTGGACGAGGAGTTCAACAGCGAATTCGCGGCGTTCATCGCCACCCAGCCCATCACTCCCTGATGAGTCGTATCTTGAAGCGCTCGAAAGCCAATCGCCCTGTTGCCTTTACCCTGACCGCGCTGGCGATGTCGATGTCCACCGCGCTGCATGCCCAGCAGGCACCGCCGGCCACGGCCAGCGAATGGGGCGGAATCGGGCTGTTGCAGACGCCCACCGCGCGTATGGCTGCTGATGGCGATATCGCTTTCACTGCGTCGCACAATTCGCCGTACAGCCGCTACAACCTGACCATGCAACCGTTCCCGTGGCTGGAGGGTTCGTTTCGTTATATCAATGTGTCCAATATTCGGTATGGAGTACCGAATCTGAGCGGCGATCAGAATTACAAGGACAAGTCCATCGATTTCAAGGTGCGCCTGTGGCAGGAATCACGCTGGTTGCCGGATGTGTCCTTTGGCGTTCGCGATCTAGGCGGCACCGGCTTCTTCTCCAGCGAATACCTGGTGGCGAGCAAGCGGTTTGGTACGTTCGATGCCTCGCTGGGACTGGCCACGGGCTACATCGGCAACCGAGGCGACTTTTCCAATCCGCTCGGCATCATCGATGACAAGTTCAAGGACCGCCGACCGATCGCAAGAAGCGGAACGGACCAGGCCGGTAAATTCGGGCTGAGCAACATGTTCAAAGGCCCCGTGGGCATCTTTGGTGGCGTGACCTGGCAGACGCCGCTGGATTCCCTGCAGGTCAAGGTGGAATACGACGGCAACGATTACAAACGCGAGCCTCGTGAGAACAATCTCACCCAGCGCACCCCAATCAATGTCGGCCTGGTCTACGTTCCGAACAGGAACGTGGAACTGACGGCTGCCTGGGAACGCGGCGATGCCGCCATGTTCTCGCTGACATTGCGCGGCAATCCCGGCCATGCCAGCACCGCAGCCAAGCCTTTCGATCCGCCGCCTGTCCGCCTTGCTCGCGCAGAAGAGAGGACAGCCAACGCGCCTTCGCCCGCCGCGTCTGGTGCATCAGGCGCCAGCCCGGGAGCCATCGCGAACGCTGTCCCGGCTGACAGCCATGACTGGCAGGCCATCGCCGCCAGCCTGCGCAGCAATGCCGGTATCCGCGTGGACTCCATTTCCCGTCGTGGCAGCGAGCTGTTCGTGGATGGCTACCAGACCCGCTACTTCCGGCCCGCCAAGGGCCTGGGACGCGCCGGCAGGATTCTCAGCAACTCGCTGGGTGACGAATACGATTGGTACACCCTGCGCTACACGCGGCTGGGCATGCCCATCGTGGACATGAGCGTCAACCGCGAGGCGCTGGAAGGGCGCCTCAACGGCGAGGTCAGCGAAGAGGTACTGCGACGTTCCACCGAACTGCAGGCGCCGGACGCGGTGAACCGCGAGGTGCTGTACAGTGCGCGCAACCGTCCCTTTGGCGGCGGCTTCAACATCGGCTATCGCCAGAACCTGGGCGGTCCGGATGGCTTCATCCTTTACCAGGTGGCCGCCAACTATTCGGGAAGCGCTTTCTTCCGGCCTGACATGTGGTTGACCGGCACGGTCAGCGCCAATCTGCTGAACAACTACGATAAGTTCAAGTACAACGCTCCCAGCCGCCTGCCACGCGTGCGCACGGACCTGCGCCAGTACACCGTGACGTCCGATTTCACCATGCCCAACCTGCAGTTCAATGCCGCGCGGCGCCTGGGCCGGGATACCTACGGTATTGCGTATGCGGGTTACCTGGAATGGATGTACGCTGGCGTGGGCGGCGAAGTGCTTTATAGGCCCGTGGGCGAGCCCTGGGCACTCGGCGCCAACCTGAACTGGGTGAAGCAGCGCGACTACGACCAGCACTTCGGGCTGCGCGATTACAGCGTCACCACCGGCCACGTCTCGCTCTACTATTCCTTCGACGCCCGCGAGCGCATCGTCGGCACCCTGTCCATGGGCCGCTACCTGGCCGGCGACTACGGCGCCACCCTGAACATCGCCCGCGTATTCGACAACGGCGTGACGATGGGCGCCTACGCCACCAAGACCGACGTGTCGGCCGCGGAATTCGGCGAAGGTAGCTTCGACAAGGGCATCTATTTCAGTATCCCGTTCGACAACATCCTGCCGCGCTCCACGCGTGGTCGCGCCAACATCAACTGGAACCCGCTGATCCGCGACGGCGGCGCAATGCTGCTGCGCAAGTATCCGCTGTACGGCATCACCGGCGAACGCGATGAGCGTTTCTTCTATGACAACCTGAAGTCCATCGAGGACTGAAGATCAGGCGCCCGGGGGCATGATCACCCCGGCGCCTGCACAACACTGTCAGATGTGCCGCGCCCAGCTCTGTACGCCTTCGGCCATCAGCCTGTAGACGTGTTCGAATGCCGGCCGTTGCTGGCGGTACGGATCGGGAATTTCACGATCCTGCTGCCACTTGCCCAACAGGAAGGTCTTGCCTGAAGCTTCCGGCGCAATGGCGGTGATGCGCCGGATATGCTTGCGTTCCATGGTAAGCACCAGATCTGCCTGCGCCAGGATGGCCGTGCTGATCTGGCGGGCGCGATGCCCGGTTCCGTCCAGGCCATGTTCCACCAGCAGTTCCTGCGCGGTGGCATCGATGCCGTGGTCCACCAGCGCGCCCAGCCCGGCCGAGGAAATCTGGATGCCCTTCCCCGCCGTTGCCTGCCTGAGCATTACCTCTGCCGACGGACTGCGACAGATGTTGCCAACGCATACAAAAAGAACGTTCTTGAACAAAATCGTGACCCTTGGTATTGCACTGAAGCGGTGTATCAGTAAGCCGTTTTCTGCCCCAGCACCTTGAATGCGGTCAGCGCGATGATGCGGATGTCCAGCGTCAGGCTCCAGCGGCGGATGTAATCGATGTCGTACTGCACGCGCTTCTTCATCGAGCGCAGC
>JAFAFF010000352.1 GCA_023423605.1 Pseudomonadota bacterium | reverse complement strand
CATGCCGATCTGCGGATCGCCGATCTGGTAGTCCGACTTGTCGTCGAAATAGATCTTGTCGATCGTGCCACCGGTGGTGACGATCAGAAGTTCTTCCATCATGTGCATGTCGTGGAACCTGGCGCGGCGTTGCAGGGACTGGAACGCAGATGATACGACCTGCCGCGGCGAGCGTCAGCGCGGGGCACGGCGCCGGCCGAAACGTGCACGCAGGCCGGGCAGGCTGGCCGCGAACACAATCACGATTGCCAGCAGGATTTCCAGCCACGACCATGGCGCCGAATCCGCATGGCTCCAGGCGCTCATCACGCCGTGGCTGAACCATCCCAATGCCAGCACCGATGACCAGAACGCCAACCGTGCCCGTGCGCTGCGCCAGGCCAGCAGGGCAATGGCCAGTGCCAGCGGCGGCAGGGTGAAGACCAGATGGCTGGCGAGCCAATGGCGGTCATCGGCGAACCATGCCGCGAACACGCCGCCCAACAGCAGCAGGGCAAGCGCGAGCACGCGCAGGTGGGGGGCGAGCGGCGCGCTCACGCGGACAGTCGCCGTGCGATGTCGGCCACGCGGCGGCCGAGTGCGCGGGCCAGGGTGGCTTCATCGTCGCTGGGCTGGGGATCGTCATTGGCACCGGCGACGTGGCTGGCGCCATAGGGCGTGCCGCCGCTGGTGGTATGGCTCAATGCCGGTTCGGTATAGGGAATGCCGACGATCAGGCAGCCGTGATGCAGCAACGGCAACTGCATGGAAAGCAGGGTGGATTCCTGCCCACCGTGCAGCGAGGCGGTGGAGGTGAACACGCCCGCAGGCTTTCCTGCCAGCGTTCCAGACGCCCATTCCGCGCCCAGGCCATCCAGGAAGTGCTTCATTGGTGCGGCCATGTTGCCGAAACGCGTGGGGCTGCCCAGCAGCAGGCCGTCGCATTCGGCCAGGTCGGCCAGGCTGACATAGGGAGCGCCTTCATCCGGAACCGGTGGCCGTGCGGTCTGGGTGACCGCCGCCACCGCTGGCACGCTGCGCAGTCGCGCGGTCATGCCCGGAACCTCGCCGATGCCACGCGCGATATGCCGCGCCAGCCGCGCTACCGAACCGCCGCGACTGTAATAGAGCACCAGGATATCGCCCATCGTGGCCACGTTTTCTCTTCCAGGGGACGCCAGTATGGCTATCCTGCGGAGATCATGCATCGGGTACGCTTGCGCCGATGGAACCCTTGAATACGTTCAACCTGTGGATGGAGCGCGCCCGCGACCGGCCCCGTGCGGCAAGCTTCGGGCGTTTCCTCTGGCGCCGCTTCCTCGATGACCGGCTCTTCCAGGCCGCGGCGGCGCTGGCCTACACCACCGTGTTCGCGCTGGTGCCGCTGGCCATCGTGGTATTCGGCGTGCTGTCGGCATTCCCGGTGTTCGATCGATGGAGCGACCAGCTCAGCGATTACGTGTTCTCCAATTTCGTGCCCAGCGCCGCACGCGCGGCCGAAGGCTATCTTCGGCAGTTCAGCGCCAGTGCCGGCCAGCTCACGGCTGCCGGCTTCATCGCCCTGGTGATATCGCTGCTGATCACGCTCAACAGCGTGGAGGAAACCTTCAACCAGATCTGGAGGGTGGGATCGACGCGGCCGAAGCTGACCCGTTTCCTGGTCTACTGGACCGTGCTGACCCTGGGCGCGATGCTCGCCGCTGCTTCACTGGCGGTGTCGGCGCGGGTGTTCGCGTTGCCATTGTTCGGTACCCAGGAAGGGCGCTGGCTGGCGGACCTGGCGCTGCGACTGGCTCCGGTACTGATCGAATTCGCATGCATCACGCTGGTGTACCGGGTGGTGCCCCACCACTCGGTGAAGTGGCGGCACGCGATGACCGGCGCCATCCTCGCCGCGGTGATGCTGGAGCTGGTGAAGTGGGGGATCGGTGCGTACCTGGGCAGCTTCCAGTCCTACCAGAAGCTGTATGGCACGGTGGCGTTCGTGCCGATCCTGCTGCTGTGGATCTACCTGTGCTGGGTGTCGGTATTGCTGGGCGCATCGCTGGCATCGTCCATGGCGGCCTTCCGCTACCAGCCGGTCGAACTGCGGCTGCCGGCCGGTTACGAGTTCTACGCGCTGCTGCGCCTGCTTGGGCGCTTCCAGCAGGCGCGCGCGCAGGGCCGCGGGCTGGCCGATGATGAGATCCTGCAGCACGAACCGATGATGACCGATTCGCTGCTGCAGCAGCTGTTGTGCGACATGGAGCGCATGGCGCTGGTCCGGCAGGCGGCCAGCGGCGAATGGATGCTGGCGCGCGACCTGGACCAGGTCACCCTGTCGGATCTGTACGAATCCACGCAGCTGCGCATTCCCGTTTCCGAACGGCTGCTGCCCTACCGCGAGGACAGCCTGGGACAGGCGGCGCTGGCCGCGCTGGATGAGCTGCGGCTGCCATTGCGTGAGAAACTCAAGCGACGCGTCAGCGATATCTATCCCTCCGGAGACACCCGATGAGCGTGAAAGCACTTGCCCCGGCCCTGGCCACCCTGTTGCTGGTTGCCTGCAGCCCGGAGCCCACGCCCGCAGCGGACCCGACCACGCCGGCGGCGCCTGGCGCCCAGGCGCCTGCCGACCCCGATGCGGCGCCTGTCGATGGCACCGCAGTGGCGGAGCGTGCCACCGCGGAACACCCGGCCCTGAAAGTGCGTACCGTGGACGGCAAGGACTATGACCTGGCCGCACATCGCGGCAAGTGGGTGGTGGTGAATTTCTGGGCGACCTGGTGTGCGCCGTGCCGCAAGGAGATGCCGGAATTGTCCGCGCTGCAGGCGATGCGCAGCGAGATCGAGGTGGTCGGGCTGGCCTATGAGGAGATCGACGCGGCAGCGATGCAGGCGTTCCTCAAGGAGCGTCCGGTCACTTACCCGATCGCCATCGTCGACCCGTACGATCCGCCTGCCGATTTCGCCACGCCGCGCGGCCTGCCGCTCACCCACCTGATCGATCCGCAGGGCAAGCTGGCCCACTCGTTCACCGGGCCGGTCACCGCGGCCGAAATCGAAGCCGTGATCGCCGCCCGCTAGATCCTGCGCCGCTCTGGCGGCACCGACGGTTGCATGCCCGCACGGCCCGCCGGACACGGTCCGCCCTGCCACATCCGCCGCTCAGGCGCCACGCCAGCCGTGTTCGCCGGCAAGCTGCCGCACCAGCGCCGACAGGTCGCGGGCGAAGCCGGCCATGTCGAACAGCGTGCCGTCGGCACGTGCCGCGGACACCATGGTACGTACGCCGGCGAGTGCGGCCGGGTCGTTGCCGAGTGCGCTGGCGGTGGCGACGAAGGCCTCGTCGTCGGCGGCGTTCATCCGTTCCAGTCCCAGATGATGGTTGAGGCTGCCAGCCACGCGCGATGCGAACGTATCGCCCGGACAGGTGAGTACCGGGCAGCCTGCCCACAAGGCGTCCGACGCGGTGGTGTGGGCGTTGTAGGGATGGGTGTCCAGGAACAGGTCGGCCAGCTGGAAGCGCGCCAGGTACTGCGGGTGCGGAAGCTTTGCCATGAACACCAGCCGCCGCGCGTCCACGCCCGCCGCCTGCGCCGCCTCGCGCAGCCGCCTGTCGGCCTGGCCCGGCCCGGACAGCAGCCACAGCACGCTGCCTTCGACCGCGCGCAGTACCGCGAACGCGCGCGCCATGCTGCGCGGGTTGAGCTTGTAGCTGTTGTTGAAACAGCAGAACACCACGCCTTCTTCCGGCAGGCCGCAGGCGGCGCGTGAGGGCGGTGCTTCCACCACGCGTGTGTTGTCCGATGGCTGGAACGCGCGTGGCAGGCGCAGCACGCGTTCGCTGAAATGCGGCTCAAGCCCGGGTGGCAACACAAAGGCGTCGCCCAGCACCGCATCCATCCACGGTGCCCCCGATGTACCCGGATAGGCCAGCCAGTTCAGCTGCAGTGGCGCCGGGCGCATGGCCAGCACTTCGGGCGTGCCGCCGCCGCCCCAGCCACGCAGATCGAACAGCAGGTCGATGCCGGTGGCGCGGATGCGCGCGGCGATGTCGGCATGGCGCATGCCGGCGACATCGTGCAGGTGCGTGGCGTCCGCCAGGCGCCGGCGGATGGCGCTGCCATCGTCGCGGTTGAGCGCGAACAGGTGTGCCTGCAACGCAGCATCGGCGCCAAGCTGCTCGAACAGGGCCACGGTCAGCAGGCCGGTCGGGTGCGCGCCGAAGCCGTTGGACAGGAAGCCGAGCCGCAGTGGACCATCGCCACGCACGGTGGCCGGTGGCAACCGGCGAACCGAGGCGGCCACCTGCATCGCGCGCAGGCGAGCACAGGCCAACTGTTCGGCCGCGCCAGCGTCTTCGCTGAGGAACGCGAACGGTTCCACATTGCCCTGTCCCTGTGCGACCGCGTGCCGCACCTGGGTGGAAAGCGCATCGATGTCCTGCCAATCGCAGAGCCGGCGTTGCCAGGCCAGGCGCTGCGCCGCGATATAGGGCTCATCGGGAAGCAGGGCATGCGCGCGCCGGTACGCGGCGGCCGCACCTTCCGCATCACCGGCGTCTTCCAGCGCGTGCCCCAGCCAAAGTGCGATGCCGGGGTGCTGCGGCACGATGGCCGATGCCTCGCCCAGCAGCCTGGCCGCGTCGGCATGGGCGCCGGCCATCCAGGCCACGCGCCCCAGCCGCGCCAGCGCTTCCGGGTGGCCCGGCCGCAGCTGCAGTGCGCGGCGCGCGGCCTGCTCGCCAGCGCGCAGGTCGCCGGCTTCCAGTTCGGTATCGGCCAGCATCACCCAGGCAATGAAATCGCCGGGCTGCCCATGCACGGCCTGCTGCAGACGCCGCCGTTGTGCAGCCAGGTCCATGGATCAGGCCGAGGCGGAAAGCTGGGCCAGCGCATCGGCCTGGTGTTCGTGCACCAGGCGCTGCACCAGCGCATCCATGTCGCCGGCCATCACGTTCGGCAGGTCGTACAGGGTCAGCCCTTCCACGCGATGGTCGGTGATCCGTCCCTGCGGGAAGTTGTAGGTCCGGATGCGCTGGCTGCGGTCGCCGCTGCCGACCTGCAGGCGCCGTGATTCGGCCTGTGCCGCATCCTGGCGCGAACGCTCGGCATCCAACAGCTGCGCCTTCAGGCGCTTCATCGCCTTGTCGCGGTTGGCGTGCTGGCTGCGTTCGGTCTGGCATTCCACCACTACGCCGGTGGGCACGTGGGTGATGCGGATCGCCGATTCGGTCTTGTTGACGTGCTGTCCGCCGGCACCGGACGAGCGGAACGTATCCACCTTCAGGTCGGCCGGATTGATCTGTACCTCGTCCACTTCCTCCACTTCCGGGATGATCGCCACGGTGGCTGCCGAGGTGTGGATGCGCCCCTGCGACTCGGTGGCGGGCACGCGCTGCACGCGATGCGTGCCGGATTCGAATTTCAGCCGCGAGAATGCACCGCGACCCACCACCCGCGCGACGATTTCCCTGTAACCGCCGTGCTCGCCCGGATTGTCCGATTCGATCTCCACCTTCCAGCCCTGGCGTTCGGCGTAGCGCGCATACATGCGGAACAGGTCACCGGCGAAGATCGCCGCTTCGTCGCCGCCGGTGCCGGCACGCACTTCCAGGAACAGGTTGCCGTCATCACGGGTATCGCGCGGCACCAGCAGCAGGGCCAGTTCCTGTTCCAGCGCCTGCAGGCGCGACTGCGCTGCCTGGATTTCCTCTTCGGCCAGCTCGCGCAGGTCGGCATCGGCGCGCATCGCCTCGGCCGCGGCAAGATCGGCCTTGGCCCGGCTCTCTTCGGCAAGCGCGATGGCTACAGGTTCCAGCTGGGCGAATTCGCGCGAAAGATCGCGGAAGCGCTTGTTGTCGGCGACCACGTCGGGTTCGGCAAGCAGGCGTTCCAGTTCATCGCGGCGCTCGGCCAGCGCTTCCAGCTTACGGCGCAGGGTCGGCGTCATCGTGTCTCACGGGAGGGTGGGCGTAGCCCGGCGTAGCCGGGAACAGGCGCTCGGCGGCGCGGGAGAGCTCGGCATCGCCGCTCAGGGCTGCCGCCCGCAGGGCGGCGGTGGGCGGGTGCAGCAGGCGGTTGGTCAATCCATGCGCGAGCAGTTCCAGCACGTCCTCGGCCGGCTTGCCATGCGCAAGCTGCTGGCGCGCGCGCTGCAGCAGTTCCGCACGGGTCGCCTCGCCGAACGCGCGCAGCTGCTTCAAGGGGGCCTGATGCGCGTGCGCCTGCACGGTTTCGATGTAACGCGCCACCTGCAGGTCGATGATGGCCTCGGCTTCGGCGGCCGCTTCACGGCGGCCACGGCGGTTGTCTTCCACCGCCCGTTCCAGGTCGTCCACGGTGTACAGGAACGCATCGGCCAAGGTGCCCACGGCGGCATCGATGTCGCGTGGCACGGCCAGGTCGAACAGCAGCATCGGCTTGTGGCGGCGCACGCGCAGCGCCGCGGCGACGGTGTCGCGGTGGATCACCGGTTCGCGCGCGGCGGTGGCCGAGAACACGATGTCAGCCTCGGCCAGGTGGCGGTCCAGCTCGGCCAGGGGCAGGGCGACGCCGCCATGCCGGCTGGCCAGCTCCTGGGCATGCGCCAGCGTGCGGTTGGCGATCAGCAGCCGCCGGACCTTGCCTTCGCTGAGGTGGCGGGCCGCCAGCTCGATGGTCTCGCCGGCACCCACCAGCAGCACCGTCGAATCGTCCAGGCGCGCGAAGGCATTCTGCGCCAGCCGCACCGCCGCCGAGGCCACCGAGACCGGATTGGCACCCACCTGGGTATCGGTACGGGCGCGCTTGGCTACCGAGAATGTCTGCTGGAACAGCCGGTCCAGCTGCTGGCCGAGCAAGCCGTTTTCGCGCGCGATGGTCCAGGCGTCCTTCACCTGGCCGAGGATCTGCGGTTCGCCGAGCACCATCGAATCCAGCCCGGTGGCCACCCGGAACAGATGGCGCACGGCATCGGCGTCGGCGTGCTGGTAAAGGTAGCCCTGCAGGTCGCCGGCCTGCTCCTGCAGCCAGCGGGACAGGGCATCGGGAGCGTCGGCCACCGCATACAGTTCGGTGCGGTTGCAGGTGGACAGCAGCACGGCTTCGGCAATGTGCGGCGTATCGCGCAGGGAGCCCAGCGCGCGCGGCAATGCCTCACCGGCGAAGGCCGCGCGTTCGCGCAGGTCCACCGGTGCGGTCTGGTGATTCAGTCCGAGCACCCACAGGGTCATTGTTCAGTTGCTTGCGATAAGCTGCTGGCCATAAGTGAACATTTTAAGGCCCCAATGCCGCCGATGCCCGCATTGATTCGCATCCCCACTGTTCTGCTGCTCGGCCTGATGGCTGGCCCGGCCCTGTCGGCGCCTTCCCCGGCGCAGGCGCTGGCCCAGGCCGAAGCCACGCAGGAACGCTCCCTGGAGCCGGTGATGGTGGGGGAGTTCGCCCTCCAGGCCGGCAAGCTGGGCGATGCCGCCGTGCAGTACCTGCAGGCGGCGCAGGCCAGCGAAGGGGACGCCGGGCTGGCAGAGCGCGCCACCCGCATCGCCATGCTGGCCAACGATGATGCCGGGGCCGCGCAGGCGCTTGCCCTCTGGCAGCAGCGCGCACCGCAATCGCAGTCCATGCGCAGCGCCGCCGCCGCGCTGGCCATGCGCGAGGGCAGGCCGGACCAGGCGGTCGCCGAACTGAAGGCACTGCTGGCCGCGCAGGACGATACCGGCTGGAAATTCGCGCTGGGCGCACTGGTCGGTGGTGGCCGCGATCCGGCCGTGCCGGCGCAGGTGCTCGATGCGCTGGTGACCGCCAACGCCATCCCGGACCGCATCGAAGCCTGGCAGGAGTTCGGCCGGCTGGCCATGCGCATGGAAAGGCCCGAGCTGGCCCAGCGCATGGTGGACCAGGTGGTGCGGCGTTTCCCGGATGATCCGCGGGTGGCGCTGCTGCGTG
>JAFAFF010000346.1 GCA_023423605.1 Pseudomonadota bacterium | reverse complement strand
GGTCAAGTGCCAGCACCAGGAACTGCGCTGCGACGAGATCGACAAGCACCTGGACGCCGGCAAGCAGGTGACCAAGCTGGCGCTGGTGTTCGAGGACAACCTGTCGTTCGTGATCGGCGATGACCTGATCGTGCGTAAGCTGAAGTTCCTCGATGGCGCCCTGGACCAGCTGGAACACAGCGACGATGATGGCCGCCGCGCCGAACTGGATGCGCGCTTTGCGCTGCAGAGCGCGGAAATCCGTCGCCTGTTCCTGCTGCTGGAAGACGCTTTCAAGCTCAGCAAGGCCGACTGAACAGGCAGCCGCGGGGTTTGCTGACATCCAGGCTGATCCGGCGGCGTATGCTGGTGCCATGCCCTTGATGCTCCGCCGCCTGCTTGCCTCCGCGCCACCGCCTGCCGTGCAGCGCGATACCGTGCGCCTGCGCGTGGACGATGATGCGGAGATCGAAGTGCTGCGCGTACGCGACCCGCGTGCGCGCCGCATCAAGCTCAGCGTGGACGAACGTGGCGCGCGCCTGACGTTGCCGTTGCGCGCCAGCCTGGTGACCGGCGAACGTTTTCTCGAACAGCACCGTGCCTGGCTGGTGCAGCAGCTGCAGCATTACCGGTCGGACCGGATGCCATCGCCGCTGCTGCCGGGGCAGGACGGGCAACTGCCGCTTCGCGGTGAACTGCTGCCCCTGCGCTGGCAGGACGGGCGCTATGCGAAGCTGGTGCTGGATGACGCCGGCGCGTGCGTGCAGTGGCCGGCGCGCGCAACCGCCGCAACGCTCAAGCGCCTGCTGCGCGAGTTCTACGAAGCGCAGATGCGCGCCGATGTCGGCCAGTGGCTGCCGCGTTACCTGCCCGGGCTGCCGCGCGCGCCGGCACGGGTGCGCCTGAAGGTGATGTCTTCGCAGTGGGGTTCGCTGGCACCCGATGGGAGCATGGCGCTCGATCTTGCACTGGTGCTGGGACGGTCCTCGGCATTCGAATACGTGCTGGTCCACGAGCTGTGCCACCTGCTGCATGCCAATCATTCGCCTGCGTTCTGGCACGAGGTGGAACAGCGTTTTCCTGCCTGGCGCGCCGAGCGCGATTACTTCCACCAGGAAGGCCGGCGCCTGAAGGCGATGCTGCGGCAACTGCTTTGATCCGGCGCAGCTGGATCAAAGCAGTTGCATGCGCATGCTTCCTCTACCCCCGCCTTCGGCGCGCCGGGGGGTCAACTGCGTTGGGCGGCGGCCTGGGCCCAGCGTGCGGCCACCCGCGGTGCGGTGATGCACACGGCGTGGTCGGTCATGGTGGTCACCGCCCGCTCCAGCAGCTGGATGTCCGCTTCATGCTGGCGCGCCACGTGCGGATCCTCGAAGAAGACCACGCGCTGGCAGCGTCCTTCCAGTACCAGGTCGGCGATCTGCGCATCTCCGCCCATCGGCCCGCTCTCGTAACGCGTCACCCAGGGCGTGCCGGCCGGCCAGCCGCGGCTCCAGGCCAGCTCGTTCAGGCGCTGCCCGGTGGTGCCGGTGGCCACCCGCTGCGCAAAGCGCGACAGCACCTGGAAATGCTCGTCGGCGAAGGCCAGCATGGCCGGTTTCATCGCATCATGGGCGATCAGTGCCAGCGTCTGCTGCTCGAAGACATGCAGCGACGCGGCTCCCGGGTCTGCCGCCAGACCGGCATGCACGCGCTCCATCTCCACCCAGTCGCGTGCGCTGGCCACCGTGGAGAGGAACGGCTTGCCATGGATGACGCATTGGCGCTTGAGGGCCAGTGCCTCGGGAAAGATCGAGGACGGATCCACCGGATCGATGAGATAAAGGGCGCCCTCCAGGCTGCGATCGGCGCCCATGCCCACCACCTCGGCAACCAGCTTCATCAGGCCACCGTCGCGGCCATAGGGATAACGGACCAGCCGCTGCAGATCCGCGGGGTGGCCATGGCGCTCGATGGCGTCGAACGTCCGGCCCACCGCATGCAGGTGCAGCTGCAGATCGTGCAGCCCCGCCCTGCAGGCATCCAGCCAGCGGAACAGCGCGGCGTTTCCGTCGTGATGGTGCAGCCGGTTGGCGGCCAGGCCAAGTCGCATTCGATCGACTCCACAGAAGTGTTTCCAGAGTGTATGACGGCGATAACGTCGAGCACAGGCGCAGATGCAGCAAATCTGGTGGCGCGGCACCCAATTCCTGATAGCGTCGATCAGTCATGGCCTGGACACCACTCTTCACGCGACGCCGGATACCGCCCTTGCCCTGCATGCGCTGCATGCCGCTGGCAGGACGATGCAAGCGGTGATCGCCACGGCGTTGCTGTCGAGCGTGGGCCTGCCGCTGGCACTGGCGGCCGTCGCCCTGCTGCATGTGGCCGGCCGGCGGCGGCTGCGCCGCGAGCGTGCGCGGCGGCATGCCCTGCAGCGCCGTCTTGATGAAGTGTCCGACAACCTGCCGGTAGTGGTCTTCCAGGCATGGCGGGAACAGCGCGGCGGAATCGAGCTGGAACTGATCGCCGGCGATGCGCCGCAGCTGTTCAGCGCGTCACCGCGCGAACTGCGCAGCGATCCTGGACGGGTCATCGCCGCGGTTGCCGTACCGGACAGGCGGCGGGTGTGGGCGGAAATCGCACGGGCGTCGCGTCGCAGGCAGCGGATATCGCTGCACTTCACTGCACAGGGTGTACGTGGTCCACGGCAGGTCACCATGCATGCGTGGCCGACCGCTACGTCCGGGAAAGGCCAGCATTGGACGGGCTACTGGATGGATGTATCCGATGCGTGCGCGCGTGATGAGGCGATCGCCGCCGCGCATGCCCAGGCCGAAGCGGATGCCGCCGGCCGGGGGCGGTTGCTGGCTACGCTGGGCAGTGGTATCGGCAGGCCGATGCGTACGCTTCTGCAGCGGCTCACGACCCTGCGCGAAGGGCCATTGGACGCTCCCCAGCGAGCGGCGCTGGACGCGCTGGAGGATGCGGCAGCGATGCTCGCGCGGATCCTCGACGATGTGCTCGCGTTGTCCGGCACGGACGATGCGGAGCTTGGGCTGGATGCCACGCCGGTCGATCTGCGTGCGGTACTGGGCAGCGTGGAGCAGCTGCTGTTGCCGGTGGCCTGCGCCAAGGGGCTGCAGTTGCGACAGCAGGCAGACGCACGTACGGCCAGATGGCTGCTGGCCGATGCGACGCGGTTGCGGCAGATCCTGTTCAACATCGTCGGCAACGCCATCAAGTTCACCGACCGCGGCGATGTGGCCATTGCCGTGCAGGTGCTGGAGGATGCGCACGACATGCAGCACCTGCGCATCGAGGTGAGCGACACCGGCGTCGGCATTCCGCTGGAGCGCCAGCATGCTGTGTTCGAGCCGTTCACCCAGGTCGATGTGTCCACGCCACGACGCCATGGCGGCACCGGGCTGGGACTGGGCATCTGCCAGCGACTGGTCCGTCGCATGGGCGGACGCATGGCCCTGCGCAGTGCACCGGGGTGTGGCACGGTAGTGTCGATCGAGCTGGCCCTGCAGCGTGTGATCGGCCCCGTGCAGGCGGCGCCTGCGCACACCGTGGCGCTGCCTGCCGCGACGTCCACACAGTCAGCCGCAGCGCGCGTGCTGGTCGCCGAGGACCATCCGACGCAGCAGCTGTTGATGCAATGGTGGCTGCGCGGCATGGGGCTGGAGGTCGATGTCGCTGGCGACGGCGGGCTGGCGCTGGCAGCGTGGCGCGAAGGCAACCATGCGCTGCTGTTCACCGATGAGCGGATGCCGGGCCTGGACGGCGTCGAGCTGGTCGCGCGCATCCGCGCCGAAGAGCGATGGCAGGGCCGGCCGGCGATCCCGGTCATCGGCATGAGTGCCGATCCCGATGGCATGCAGGGAGCCGACGTGCAGCACGTACTGGCCAAGCCGATCAGCCGGCGCACGCTGCACGATGCGATCGAGCATGTCCTGCCCGGGCTGCTGCCCGGGCGGCAGCCGGTACCGGCTGCAGCGACGGCGGCGCCTGGCGACGACACGCCCAGCCTGGCGACGCTGGCTGCGCGGTTCGGCAGCGAAGAGACGGCGCGCGTGCTGGTACGTTCGCTGCGGCAGAGCCTGGAGGAAGACCTGCAGGCATTGCAGCTGGACCGGACTGGTGCGGATGCAGGTGGCGTGGACCCGCATGTCCTGTCGCAGCGTCTGCATCGCATGGCCGGCGGCATCGGCAGCATCGGCCTGCATGCGCTGGCCATGCAGGTGCGCGAGCTCAGCGAGGCAGAAGAACCCATCGATGACGCGCGGCGACGGGACCTGCATGTGCGACTGCAGGGTTTCCTGCAGCACCTGCGTGGCCTGCAGGCCGGGTGACGCTCAGTGGGTCAGCAGACGCACGATGCTGGCGGCGGCATCGCGTCCTTCAGCCACTGCGGTAACCACCAGGTCCGCACCACGCACCGCATCGCCACCGGCGAACAGGCGCGGATGCGCCGTCTGGTAGGGCAGGCGATCCTTGCCACCCACCTGCAGGCGGCCGTTGTCCTGTGCCTGCACGCCGTGGGCGGCCAGCCAGCCGGGCGCGCTCGGCGAGAATCCGAAGGCGATGATCACCACGTCGGCCGCCAGCAGCGATTCGCTGCCTTCGATGGCAACCGCGGCCTGTCGACCATTGGCATCGGGTTCGCCGAGCCGTGTCTCCACCACGGTTACCCCGATCACTTCGTCGTCGGCACCGGCTTCGATGGACAGCGGCTGGCGGTTGAACAGGAAGCGCACGCCTTCCTCGCGCGCGTTGGCCACCTCGCGCGCGGACCCCGGCATGTTGGCCTCATCGCGCCGATAGGCGCAGGTCACCCGGGCAGCGCCCAGGCGTATCGCGCTGCGCACGCAGTCCATGCCGGTATCGCCACCACCGAGTACCACCACGCGCTTGCCGGTGAGGTCGGGCAGGGCGATCTGGTCTTCCCAGCCCGCGATGGGCCGGCCGTGTGGATCGTCGCCGCTGACGATGCGCGCGTTCTGCACCAGGAACGGCAGCGCCGGCAGTACGCCCTTGAGGTCCTGGCCATCCAGGCCGCCATCGGTATAGCGGTAGGCGCCAGTGCCAAGAAAGACGGCGTCGTGGCGCTGCAACAGCTCATCCACGCTGAGGTCGCGACCGACCTCCACGCCCAGCCGGAACTGCACGCCCATGCCTTCCAGCACCTCGCGTCGGCGCCGGATCACATCCTTGTCGAGCTTGAAACTGGGGATGCCGAACTGCAGCAGGCCACCAATCTGTTCATAACGGTCATAGACCACGGCGGTGATGCCGGCACGCGCAAGACGATCGGCACAGGCCAGTCCTGCCGGACCGGCGCCGACCACGGCGACGCTGCGTCCGGTTGCTTCCACCGCCGTGAGATCCGGGCGCCAGCCCTGGGCCAGGGCGGTATCGACGATGTACTTCTCCACCGCGCCGATGGTCACCGCACCGAACTCCTCCAGCGTGCAGCTGCCTTCGCACAGGCGATCCTGCGGGCACACGCGGCCACATACCTCCGGCAGCGGATTGGTGCTGTGGCACAGCGCCGCGGCTTCTTCGATGCGGTTTTCCTGCACCAGCTGCAGCCACTGCGGAATCGCGTTGTGCACCGGGCATTTCCAGCTGCAGTAGGGATTGCCGCAATCCAGGCAGCGGCCGGCCTGGTACTGCGCGTCTTCCCTGCCGAACTTGCCGTACAGCTCGCCCCAGTCCCCGGACGTGCGCAGTTCGACCGGAATGCGCTGCGGCATGGTCCGGGGCAGATCGAGGAACTGGAAGGCGTGCTTGCGGCTCATGGCGGGCTCTGTGGGTTTCCGGATGCCGGGCAGAGCCCGGCACTACAGCGGTGGGAAAGCCGGTGCGCCCAGTGCATGCGGCGCATCCGTCGCGTGTGGCGCATCAAGCGGCGCGGCGCAGGGTTTCGGTGAGCGATTCGATGCTGGCGGCCTTCGGTTTCACCAGCCAGAAACGGCCGATGTAATCGCGGAATTCATCAAGGATCTGCTGCGCCCAGATGCTGCCGGTCAGCTCGCGGTGGCGGCCGATCAGGCGGTGCAGGTGCTGGCGGTAGTTCTCGAAGCCTTCGGAAGACACGCGGTGGATGTCGATCAGTTCGTGGTTGTAGCGGTCCACGAAATCGCGGTCGGTATCCAGCACGTAGGCCAGGCCACCGGTGAAGCCGGCGCCGAAGTTCAGGCCGACCTTGCCCAGCACCAGCACCACGCCATCGGTCATGTATTCGCAGCAGTGGTCACCAGCCCCTTCGATCACCGCCAGCGCGCCGGAATTGCGCACCGCGAAGCGTTCGCCGGCGCGGCCAGCGGCGAACAGCTCGCCGCCGGTGGCGCCGTACAGACAGGTGTTGCCGATGATCGCGGTGTTGCGCGCTTCGAAGCGCGCCCCGCGCGGCGGGCGGACCACCAGGCGTCCACCGGCCATGCCCTTGCCCACGTAATCGTTGGCTTCGCCTTCCACTTCCAGGTGCAGGCCGCCCACGTTGAACGCACCGAAGCTCTGCCCGGCCGTGCCGCGGAAGCGCAGTTCCAGCGGTGAATCGGCCATGCCCTGGTTGCCGTGCGCGCGGGCGATGGTTCCGGCCAGACGCGTGCCGATGCTGCGGTCGGTGTTGTGGATCAGG
>JAFAFF010000081.1 GCA_023423605.1 Pseudomonadota bacterium | reverse complement strand
CGCACAATGTGGCCGCGCGCCTGGAAGGCAGCAGCCATCCGGACGAGACGGTGGTGTACAGCGCGCACTGGGACCATATCGGCGTGGGCGAGCCGGATGCCAGTGGCGACCGCATCTTCAACGGCGCGCTGGACAATGCCAGCGGCACCGCGTCGCTGCTGGAGCTGGCGCGTGGCTTTGCCAAGGCGCCGCGTCCGCAGCGCTCGCTGCTGTTCCTGGCCGTGACCGCGGAAGAAAAGGGCCTGCTGGGTTCGGAGTATTACGCCACGCATCCGTTGTATCCGCTGGAAAAGACCGTCGCGGTGCTCAACATGGACGGCATGGCGCCGTTCGGTCCGTCACGCGATTTCGGTATTTACGGTGCGGCGCGTTTCGAGCTGCTGGACCAGTTGAAGGACGTGGCCAGCCGCTGGGACATCCGCTATACGCCGGACCCGAAGCCGGAAGCGGGACTGTTCTTCCGCTCCGACCACTTCCCGTTCGCCAAGCGCGGCGTGCCGGCGCTGTCGTGGTCGGCAGGCCAGGACTGGGTGGATGGCGGTATCGCGGCGGGCAGGAAAGCATCGGAGGAGTACACCGCCAAGCGCTACCACCAGCAGGGCGACGAATGGCAGCCGGACTGGAAATTCGCTGGCGCGGCGCGTGACCTGGAAGTGCTGTATACCCTGGGCAGCCAGCTGGCCAATTCGCGCGCATGGCCGAACTGGAGCGCCGAGGAAGCTTTCCGCGCGGTACGCGACACCAGCGCCGGGCAGCGCAGGTAGGACGGTCGCGCCGGATCCGTCCGGCGCATCACCGGCGACGCCGGCCCGTTGGCCGGCATCGCCGCGCGCGTTTGCAGGCGCGCCGGATCGATCCCTGCTGGCGGGGCTCCATCCGTGCATTCCGCCCTTTCGTCGCACGCCGCTTGTCTGCTGGATGGGCCGCTCTATGCTCGACCTGTCCCTTGATGAAGACGTCAGCATGTTCCCCAGTGTCTCCCTGATTTTCCGGCATCTGCTTGCGTGGACCGCGGCGTTGATCGTGGCCGGCATGGTATGGAGCGGTATCTTCAGTGGCATGCGCGATGGCCCGGGCTGGGTGTTCGGGCTGCTGGCGATGTTCCTGATGCTGTCCGCGCTGGGCAGTGCGATCACGCACCTGCGGCGGGTGTGGCTGGTGGCGGGGCGGCTGGACGCCAGCACCCTGTCCAGCCGCCAGCGCCGGCAGATCGAGCTGCCGATGGATGCCGCGCCCGCTTTCGCGCTGCTGGAAATGGCGGTCGCCGAGATGCCGCGCGTGGAAGACATCGAAAGCGCGCCCGGCAGCCTGCAGGTGCGTGCCTACGTGCGCCGCGTGGATCCTTGGAATGGTCGCCAGCCTTCGCGCTGGAACCTGCCGGCGCGGCTGGCGATCAAGCGCAACAGCGTGCAGGCCACGGTGACGCCGGGGCAGGGCACCAGCACGGTGACGCTGCTGTTCGAGCCCGACGCCGGCTGGTGGGCCGACCTGCTGGCGCTGGATGAGGGCAGCAACTTCGAGAATGCCGAGGCGGTGACCCGCTCGATGACGCGCCGCGTGGCCGAACAACGCCGCGATGAGCAGGCGGCCGCCGAACAGACCCAGGTGGAAAAGGAGCTGTCGGTGGCGCGCCTGAACCTGCTGCACGCGCAGGTGGAACCGCATTTCCTGTACAACACGCTGGCCAATGCGCAGGTGTTGACGCGTACCGATCCGCCACGTGCGGAGCAGATGCTGGGACACCTGATCCAGTACCTGCGCAGCTCGCTGCCCAGCGTGGACGAATCGGTTTCCACGCTGGGCGTGGAGCTGGAACGCACGCGTGCCTATCTTGAGATCCTGCGCATCCGCATGGGCGCGCGCCTGGGTGTGGACGTACAGGTGCCCGAGGCGCTGCATGCGGTATGCCTGCCGGCGATGGCGCTGCAGACGCTGGTGGAGAATGCCATCAAGCATGGCCTGGAACCGAAGCCCGGTGGCGGCACGATCTGGATCATCGCGCGCGGGTTCGATGACCACGTCACCGTGACGGTGGCCGATGATGGGCTGGGGTTCGGGCAGGGCACCAGCGGTACCGGAATCGGCCTGAAGAACCTGCGCGAGCGCCTGCGGCTGACCTGTGGCGAACATGCGGGCGTGGCGATCGTCGCCAATTTTCCAAGCGGCGTGGCCGCTACGCTGACCCTGCCACAGCCCACGAAGGAGGCGACCGGCCATGCCGCTTGATGCATTGATTGCCGAGGACGAAGAGCTGCTGCGTACGTCGCTGGTGCAGCAGCTGGGCCGGCTGTGGCCGGAGCTGCGCATCGTGGCCGAATGCGAGGATGGCGCCAGCGCACTGGAACAACTGGCCGACAGGCAGCCGGACATCGCGTTCCTGGATATCCGCATGCCCGGTATCACCGGCATCCAGGTGGCACGTGCGCTGGCAGAACTGAGCCCGCGCACGCAGGTGGTGTTTGTCACTGCCTACGACCAGTACGCCATCGATGCCTTCGAGCAGGGCGCGATGGACTACCTGCTCAAACCGGTGAGCGATGAGCGGCTGCTGGCCACGCGCGACAGGATCCTGGCGCGCATGCCGGCCGCGCGCAATGACGATGCGGCGCTGGAGAAACTGCTGCAGCGCCTGCATCGTGGCGAGGACCGCACGCAGGCACCGCCGCTGGCATGGATCACCGCCAGCAACGGCCGCGACACGGTGCTGATCATGCTGGAGGACGTGGTGTATTTCCGGGCCGACAACAAATACACCACGGTGGTGACGTCCGCCGGCGAGAGCCTGCTGCGCACGCCGCTGCGCGAACTGCTTGCCGCCCTGGATCCGCAGCAGTTCCGCCAGGTGCACCGTTCCACCATCGTCAACATGAAGGCGGTAGCATCGGTGAGCCGCGATGACACCGGCCGCGGCCTGCTGCGCCTGCGCGAACGCCCGGAAACCCTCACCGTGAGCCAACCCTTCATGACCCTGTTCCGCGGCATGTAAAAAGGGGGACGGAGGCAGTTAAATTTTCCGGCGAAAATTTAACTGCCTCCGTCCCCCTTTCCGGGGTCAGAAGGCGGGTTGCAGGGTCAGGTCGCGGTGGCTGCTGGTTTCGCCTACGTGGTTGAGGCGGCCCACCAGTTCCGAATGCTGCTTCATGCGGCCGATTTCGGTCATGATGCGGATGTCTTCATGGCGCAGTTCGCGCTTTTCGGTCACCGCCTGCTTGTAGTCCAGCACTTCCGGATAGTGTTCGGCCATGCCCAGCGCATCGGCTACGTGTTCCACGCTGTCGGCCTTGGAGGTGATGCGCGCGCGGCTGTTGAATGCCTTCATCCAGCGCTCGAAACCTGCCTGCCGGTCGAACATGTTGGCCATGAACCAGATCACGAACAGGATCGAGACCCATGAGCCGATCACCACGACCACACGGATCAGGGTGATGTGGTAATCATCACGCCAGAGGTAGTTGGTGATCAAACCGAGGATCAGCAGCGATGCCGCCTGCCAGCCGACGATCGAGGCGATCAGCCACTGGCACTTGGCCTGGGCAAGCACCGCCACTTCCTCGCGGATCTGTTGTTCACTCAGGCTGCGCCAATGGGCAACCTGTCTTTCGAACGGGCTGTTGTACAGCTCGTTGTCCCTTAGCAGCAATCCCAAACCCTTGAACAAAGCAATCATGGCTGGCTCCCTTCTGGAACGTGCGGCGATGCGTTTGGACCGGTGAGGCAGCTCCAGTTCTAGCATTTCCAGCAGCGGGCGCAATGGGGACGATGCGAAGGCCCGGCTCGCGGCGATCATGAACAGGCGCAAGGGAAAGCGGATTGTTGCGGCGCGACATCACGCAACATGCCTGCGACAGGTTGTCGCAGGGGAATTCATGTTGCGGACGCACATTCGGGCGGCAGGCGTCCTGTCGCGTTGCACGGCAATGACCGATTGCGCAGAAAACGCGCAACACCCGTTGGCAGCAAGGGTCCCGAGAGGACGGATGGCCGCCGGAAAGGCTGGAACGCGGAACGTGTCCGGCCTGCCTGCATCCGGGCGTGCCGGGACATGCCCGGCACTACCGCACCCGGGGCGGCCGTTACCAGACCTTGACGCGCTTTTCGGGCGCCAGGTACAGCTTCTGGCCCGCCTTGACCTCGAATGCCGGGTACCAGGCGTCGATATTGCGTACGGTCAGGGCACGGAACTGGCCCGGCGCATGCACGTCGGTCAGCAGCGAGTTGCGCAGCGCCTGTTCACGGCTCTTGCTGCGCCAGGCCTGGGCGAAGCCGAGGAAGAACCGCTGGTCGGCGCTGAACCCCTCCAGTTCCGGGGCCGGCTTGCCCTGCAGGGAAAGCTGGTAGGCGTCATACGCGGTCGCCAGGCCGGCCACGTCGGCAATGTTCTCGCCCAGCGTCAGGCGGCCGTTGACGTGTGCGCCGGGGAACGGCTCGTAGCTGCTGAACTGCGCCGCCAGCGCATCGCCGGCCGCATTGAATTTCTCCAGGTCCTGCGGCGTCCACCAGTTGTGCAAGCGGCCGCTCTCATCGAACAGCGCGCCGGCATTGTCGAAGCCATGGCTGATTTCGTGGCCGATGACCGCACCGATGGCGCCGTAGTTCACCGCGTCGTCGGCGGCGCCATCGAAGAACGGCGGCTGCAGGATCGCGGCCGGGAACACCAGGCGGTTTTCCAGCGGCACGTTCATGGCATTGATGGTCTGCGGCAGCATCGCCCACTCGCCGTGGTCCGGTGCCTTGCCGAGCTTGGCGATGTTGCGCTTGTAATCGAACAGCGCCGCGCGCTGCGCATTGCCGAGCGGATCATCGCGCTTGATGTCCAGGCCCGTGTAATCGCGCCAGGTGTCCGGATACCCCATGCCCACCTTCAGGCCGGCCACCTTGGCCTTGGCATGTTCGCGGGTCTGCGGCGACATCCATTCCAGCGCGTCGATGCGGCGACCGAACGCGGCGATGATGTTCCTGGCCATCTCGTCGGCACGCTGCTTGGTCTTCGCGTCGAAGTGCTTTTCAACGTAGCGCTTGCCGATCGCTTCGCCGATGGCCTGGTTGGCATCATCGACGGCGCGCTTCCAGCGTTCGCTCTGCTGCGGCGTGCCGCTGAGCGCGGTGCCGTGGAAGGCGAAACGTGCATCGGCGAATGCCTTCGGCAGGTAGGCTGCGGAACGGTCCAGGGCGTGGAAGGCCAGGTAGTCCTTCCAGGCATCCAGGGGTTCGGTGGCTACCAGCCGCGACAGTCCGGCAACTGCCCTGGGCTGCCAGACGATGAAATCCTGCTGCTGCGCCAGGCCGGCGGCATCCAGGAACGCGGCCCAGTCCATGCCCGGCGCCTTGGCGCTGAAATCGGCCTGGGTCCAGGGATTGGCGCCCTTGGCCACGTCGTTGGTCTCTTCCTGGCTGACATGTGCCTGGGCGATCTTCGTTTCCAGGGCGACGATGCGCTGCGCCCTGGCGGCGGGATCGGCGACACCGGCGAGCTGCAGCATCTGGGCGATGTAGCGCTGGTACTGGCCACGCAGTTCGGCCATGCGGCCGTCGCCCAGGTAGAAGTCGCGGTCCGGCATGCCCAGGCCGCCCTGCACCAGGTAGGGCGCGGTGCGCGCAGGCTGCAGCAGATCCACCGACACCCACAGTCCGAACAGGTGGTCGGTGTAGAAGTTGGTGGCGTTGAGCAGGTCCACGTCGGCACGCATGTCGCCGCCGAGCGCGCGGGCCAGCGCAGCCTTGTCGGGGAGTGCCGCGATGGCGTCCAGCTGCGGCTGCAGCGGTGCCAGTCCGCGCTGTTCGATGCCGTCCTCATCCATGTAGGCGGCGTAGTAGTCGCCGATCAGCCTGTCCTCGCCGCTGGCCTGGGCGTTGCCGGCGGCACCTTCGAGGATGGCGCGGGTATCGGCCTGGGTCTTTTCGGCGATGACGTTGAAGCTGCCGTAACGCGAGCGGTCGGCCGGAATCCCGGTGTTCTTCACCCAGCTGCCGTTGGCGAAATCGAAGAAGTTGTCGCCGGCGGCGACGCTGCGGTCCATGCCGCTGGCATCGAAACCGAAGCTGCCCAGCTGCGCCTTGGTGTCCGGTGCGGCCGCAGCCTGCGTGGTCTGTGTGGCATCGGAGGGGGTGGAGTCACCGCACGCGGCCAGCGACAGCGACAGGCTGGCGGCGATGGCGAGCAGCAGGGGAGAGCGGCGCAGCATGGGCATGGAAGTCTCGAACGACGGAAAACGCAAGTCTAATCCCTGCGCGGCCAGCGATCGCGGCGGTCACCGTGCTGCGTTGGCGCGGGGACTTTGCAGGATATGGCGGAACCTGTGCGGGCACTCTTCCTGTCGTCATCTCGCTGGTGCATGCTGGATGCGGGGCCGCTGCGCCGCGTGCCGTGGGGCATGCGGCGGCAGTGGATGCTTCAAGAATTGCGGTCCGCGGCCGCTCTGGGCTGTACCAGGGGGAATCGTTTCGCGCATGAGAGCAGGGAGTCATCAGCTGCGGCGGTACCAGGCATGAGCCCGCCGGATCCGGCGCAGGCCAGGCCGTTACGTCTGCTCCTCTGGGGTGGCGTGGCGCTTGGCGTGCTGCTGGGTGCCGGGCTGGCGGCGGTGCTGGCCGATGACCTGCATCGCCGCGAGCAGGCCGCGCAGCGGCAGAGCCACACCCTGGTGGTGGCCAGTGAGCGCCTGCTGTGGCTGGAACTGCGCAACCTGGAGCGGGCGATGCGTGGCATCGCGGCCGATGCCGCGCAGCTGCTGCACAACGTGCCCGACCAGGCCGCGGGGCTGCTGGATGAAAGCATCGCCGGGGTACTGGCGCGGCATGCGGAACTGGACAGCATCCTGGTGGTGGACCAGCACGGCCGCGCGCTCACCCGCGGCGTGGGCGACCTGCAGCTGCCGTTGTGGGTGGACGGGCAACGCCGCGGCCAGGGCAGCGACCTGTACATCGGCCCGCCGCAGCGTCGCGATGGCCTGCGCTGGGTGGTACCGCTGGCACTGCCGCTGGATGAGGAGCGCTGGCTGCTGGTGCGCCTGCAGGCCGACGAACTGCAGCGCATCATCAGCGGGCTGGACATCGGCGCGAAGGGTACGGTGACCGTTTCGGACAGCGAAGGCCACGTGCTGGCGCGCGTGCCACACGATGCCAGGCTGGTCGGCAGGCGTTTCCCTGGCCTGCAGCAGCAGGTCAGGACCGGCGACGATGGCGTGGACATGCTGGGCGCCACGCGCAGTCCGCTGGATGGCGTAACGCGCATGGCCGCCAGGAACACCCTGCGCGACTATCCGTTGACGGTCTACGCCGGCCTGGCGCAGCAGGCGGTGATGGCGGCCTGGTGGCCTTATGTACAGGCGCTGATGGCCATGTACCTGTTGTACTGGCTGCTGCTGGCGGTGCTCTGCTGGGGCGTGGGCCGGGCCACGCGGCGGCAGCACGCGCTGGCCGAGGAACTGCGTGCCGGCCATGCCGAGCTGCTGCTTGCGCATCAGGTGGGGCGTGTCTGCACCTGGTACGTGGACGATGATGCCTGCCAGCTGCACTGGTCGCCGCTGGCCCGCGACATCTTCGGCGTGGACCTGGATGCGATGCCGCTGGCCGACTTCTTCGCGCGCGTGCACCGCGACGAAGCAGTCCGGGTGCAGGCGGCATTCGACCGTGCGTTCGCGGGCCAGGCGCCATTGGACGAAGTATTCCGCGTGGTGTTGCCGGCCGGCGAAGTGCGCTGGGTGAGCGCGCGTGGGCAGCGGGTGGCGATGAGTGACCGTCGGCGGCGCATGGTGGGTGCGCTCACCGATGTCAGCGAACGTTACCTGGCGCGCGAACGGATGGACCAGGCCGAGCGTCATTTCCGCCTGCTGTTCGACCGCAATCCGGCGCCGTTCTGGGTGTTCGATCCGGAAACCCTGCGCTTCATGGAAGTCAACCGCGCGGCCGAGCGGCAGTACGGTTACAGCCGTGAGGAATTCCTGTCGATGAGCATCCTCGACATCCGTCCGCGCGAGGGCTGGGACGAGATCCATCGGGCGATCGCCGATGCCCGCACGGGCGATCTACCGGATGCGAAGGTACGCCTGCACCAGCGCAAGGACGGTTCGGTATTCGAGGTGCGCGCGCACCTGTCGCGGCTGGATTTCGACGGCCGCCCGGCCTGCCTTGTACTGGCCGAGGACATCAGCGACCGGCTGGCCCATGAGCGCGAGCTGGCCTACCACGCCAGCCATCACCTGGGTACCGGCCTGCTCAATACCCGTGCGCTGGCGCAGACACTGGACGAATGCGGCAAGGACTATACGGTGGCCTTCATCCAGCTGCGCGGGTTGCAGCTGGTCAACGATGCGCTGGGCCGGGACGTGGGCGAAGCGGTGCTGCAGGCGGTGGCCGACCGGTTGGGCGCGCTGGCCGCGCGCCATGGCTGGCTGGCGTTCCAGCCTGCGGAAGACTTCGTGTTCGCCTTCGACAGCGCCCACGGCACGCAGGATGTCCTGGATGCGGTGGTGCAGCTCATCTCCGAACCGGTGCGCGGACAGGATTCATTGCATCAGTTCGAGCCCAGCGTGGGTGTGGCCGTGCATGAGGCCAGCGATGGGCTGCGTGCCGAGCAGGTCATCGGCATGGCCGCGCAGGCCGCGCACGGCGCCCGCGCCGAAGGCGACGTGCTGGCCTGGTTCGATGCTGGCGTGACTGCGCGGCTGGCCGAGCGCCTGCGCCTGGCCGGACGCATCCACAGCGCCATCGGCAGTGAGTTCGAACTGTATTTCCAGCCCATCTGCCATGCCATCGACGGTGCCCCCGCCGCACTGGAGGCCTTGTTGCGCTGGCCGCAGGCCGACGGCAGCTTCATCGCGCCATCGGATTTCATCCAGCTGTGCGAGGACACCGGGCTGATCCTGCCACTCGGACGCTGGGTGATGCGTGCCGCAGCGCAGGCCCAGCGGCAGCTGCTGGATGCCGGGCACGATGACCTGCCGATCGCCATCAACGTTTCGGCCGCGCAGTTCTTCACGGGTGACCTGGTCGATGAGTTCGCCTGCCTGACGCAGGAATTCGACCTGCCACGCGGCGCGCTGAAGGTGGAGCTGACCGAAAGCAGCCTGATGCGGCGCCCTGCGCAGGCGATGCAGACCATGCGCCGCCTGCATGAGCAGGGGGTGTGCGTGTCGCTGGATGACTTCGGTACCGGCTATTCCAGCATGTCCTACCTGCAGCATCTGCCACTGGACGTGCTGAAGATCGACCGCAGTTTCGTCGCCGACGTGGAAACCAACCCGCGCAATGCGTCGATCTGCCGCGCGCTGCTTTCGCTGGGGCACAGCATGGGGTTGATCATCATCGCCGAGGGCGTGGAAACGCCGGGCCAGCTGCAGTGGCTGGCGGCGCATGGCTGCGACCAGGTGCAGGGTTACCTGCTTGGCCGCCCGGCGCCACTGGAACGGATCATCGCGCAGCTGGATGCGGTGGACGCCTGAGGTGCCATCCGCGCCGGGCTGCGTGGCAGGCCGCCGGCATTGGCTGCATGGCGGGCATGAACGGGCTGGGTATTCGTGTTTTACCCGGCATGGGCGCCGACATGCGCGACGGCGGCCGGGTGTGCTAGTTTTTTCGGGTTCGTGGCGCCCGGCTTCGCAGCCTCTTTCCGGCGCCGTTACCTGGAAGATGCATGCACACCATTGAAGTCGTCCTGGCGATGCTGGTCGCGGTGGTCGCCAGCGGCTACCTGGTCAGGGTCCTGCCGTTCTCGCTGCCGCTGCCGCTGGTGCAGATCGCCCTCGGCGCGGTCATTGCCGGGGTGTTCAACCGCGGACACGAACTTGATCCGGACATGTTCTTCCTGCTGTTCCTGCCGCCGCTGCTGTTCCTGGATGGCTGGCGCATCCCCAAGCAGGGGTTGTTCCGCGACAAGGGCGCGATCCTCGAACTGGCGTTCGGGCTGGTGGTGTTCACGGTCATCGGTGCCGGCCTGCTGATCCACTGGATGATTCCGGCGATGCCACTGGCCGTCGCCTTCGCGCTGGCGGCGATCATCTCGCCGACCGATCCGGTGGCGGTCGGAGCGATCGCCTCCAGGGCGCCGATCCCGAAGCGGCTGATGCATATCCTGGAAGGCGAATCACTGCTCAACGATGCCTCCGGCCTGGTCTGCTTCCGGTTCGCGGTGGCCGCGGTGATGACCGGGACGTTCTCGCTGGCCAATGCGTCGCTGACCTTCCTGTGGGTGGCGGTCGCCGGTCTTGCGGTGGGCGTGGCGGTGACGCTGGGCGTGTCCACGTTCCAGCGCTGGTTGTGGCGCCGCTTCGGCGAGGAACCGGGCGCGGCGATGCTGGTCAACCTGTTGATCCCGTTCGCGGCCTACCTGCTGGCCGAAGAGATCAATGCATCGGGCATCCTGGCGGCGGTGGCGGCCGGCATCAGCATGAGTTACGTGGAGCTGACCGGACGGGTGTCGGGCAGCATGCGCGTGCAGCGTTCGGCGGTGTGGAACATGCTGCAGTTCACCTTCAACGGCATCATGTTCGTGCTGTTGGGCGAGCAGCTGCCGGGCATCGTTGAACGCGCCATCGCCACGATGAGCAAAACCGGCCACCACAATCCCTGGTGGCTGGCAGTGTACGTGGTGGTGATCAACCTGGCGTTGATCCTGCTGCGCCTGCTGTGGGTATGGCTTTCGCTGCGCTGGAACCTGCTGCGCGCGCGCCGGCGTGGCGAACCGGCGCAGGAGCGCCGCCCCAACTGGCGCATCGTGGTGGCCACTTCGGTGGCAGGCGTGCGAGGCGCGATCACGCTGGCGGGCGTGTTGACCCTGCCGTTGTTCCTGCCGGGAGGCGATCCCTTCCCGGCCCGCGACCTGGTGATCTTTCTGGCCGCGGCGGTGATCCTGTTCTCGCTGGTGGGCGCCAGCGTGGCGCTGCCGCGGTTGTTGAAAGGCCTGCAGCTGCCGGCCGATGCGGGCGAGCGCAAGGAAGAGGATGTCGCGCGCAAGCTGGCATCGAAGGCGGCGCTTTCCGGCGTGGAGCGGATGCGCCAGCAACTGGTGCAGAACCAGACCACCGAGAATGTGCAGCTTTACAACGATGCGGCGGCCCGGGTGAGCCTGCTGTACCAGCGCCACCTGGAAAAGGACAATGGGCCGGACGTGGATCCGGAGAAGGTGCGGCGGATGGAGCGCGGCTACCGGCAGCTGCGCAGCGCAGGGCTCACCGCCGAGCGCGAGGAACTGTTCCGGCTGACCCGTCGCGGTGTCATCTCCGATGAGATATCGCGCAAGCTGATCCGCAACCTGGACCTGCTGGAATCACGCCAGAAGGAGTGACACGGCGCGGCTGCCGGCGGACAGCCGGGCCGTATCCGGCCCGGATCAGGCGTCCTGCGGCTTGAGGTCCAGGTAGCGGACTTCGACCTTGCCCTTGATCTTCAGCGTCATCGGGTTTCCACGACGGTCGCGGGCCTTGCCGGCCTGCACGCGGATCCAGCCTTCGCTGACCGAGTATTCCTCGACGTCATTGCGCTCGATATCGTTGAAGCGCACGCCGACGCCGCGCTCGAGCGCCTGGGCATCATGGAAGGGGCTGGCGGGGTTGATGGCCAGGTGGTCAGGAGGGGTTTCGCTCATTGCTGTGTTCACGGTGACGGCCACCAAGGCCGGCTTCATGGGTAAAGGATACCCGCCATCCCCCCCTGCCCGCAGCCGTGCCGCTTCCGGCAGGGCCAACGAGGCCTCAGAATACCGGCATTGATTCCTGGAACCGCTCCATGCCCGACAACAGCGATTATTTCGACTTCGAGGAAGAGGCGCACGATTTCGACGAGGACGATTTCGAAGCGCGCGTCTGGAACCTGCTGGTGCTGATCAACCCCGGTGACGACGAGCTGGCGTTGCAGCAGTTCAACCGTTGGCGGGAAGCGCTGGCCGAGCAGGGCGAGCCACTTGAAGCCGACAGCGACTGGTTGCCGGCGCTGTTCACCGCGATCGGCTGGCAGAGCGGCTTCGAGGTCGACCGCGACGATCTGGACGCGCTGGTGTCGGCGGTGGATGAGCTGTCGGCACGCTTCAACCAGCAGGTGGACTGGGGCGGCGACCTGGATGACGAGGATTTCACCGCAGGGCTGGATGGCGTGCAGCTGATGTCCACCGCGTTCGATCGCCTGCGCGAGCACAACTACACGTTGTGGAGCGTGGACGCGGGCAGCGATGGTTTCACTGGCTGGATGGCGCTGACCCGCGACGATGACGCGATGCTGGCGCTGTGTTCGCTGCTGGACGTGGAAGTGCGGCTGGGCAGCGATCCGTTCTGAACCCGGCAATGCCGGCCACTGGCCGGCATTACGGCCGGTACTGCGTGCGCGCGTGGGCGATGACGGCCTTGAGCAGCAGGCGGTCGGTATGTCGCGATATCGGCCGTGCACCGAGCGCGATGGCCTGCTCACGCAGGGACAGCGGCACGTCGTAATGCGCACCGCTGGCCTTGTTCTGGAATGCGCGGCGGGGCAGGCCGAGCTGTGCCGCCAGGGCATGCAGCTCGGCCAGGGTGTCGGCCATCAGGTGCGCCCAGCGCTCGCCGCGCCAGGGATGCACCGCATCGTCGATGTAGACCGTCATGGCCGAGCCGTGCAGGTTCAGGCCTGCGGCTTGTCTTCGCTGGTGTCGGTCGCGCCTTCGCCCGCCACCGTGTCGTCCTGCGCGTCCACATCCGCATCTGCAGCAGTGTCCACGGCGGCGTCGGCCTCGCCGGCTTCGGCGATGTCCTCGGCATCCACGTTCTCGAATTCCGTGGCCAGCTGGTCCAGGTAGGCGTCGGCGTCCAGGCCCTTCTCCGCGGCCAGGCCGGCAACCATCGCGCCCAGACCCTCGGAATACTGCAGCTCGACCGGGCGACCTTGCTTGTCCTGGGTGTTGGCCAGGTGCTTGAGCATGGCCAGCATCGGCATCGGATCGTCAGCGTTGCCCATGGTCTGGCCGCCGATGGACAGCAGCCACTGGCGTCCCTGCAGGCCCATGGCCGCGACGACCTGGCCTTCTTCGTTGGTCAGCACGGCGTGGTTCTGCACCTGCTGCTGGTCATTCAGGCGCAGGAAGGGACGCTTGGCCTGCTGCTTCCTGCGCTTGTCGCGCTTGGCCTTGGATTGCTTGGACATGGTTGTTACCTGATTCAGTGAATGGCGCCATTGTAGCCCGGCTGCCCCTTGTTGCCGGGCTCTGCCCGGCATGCATCCCGTATGTACGGTCAGGGCGCCGCATCACCGACGGTGGCCGGGCCCGTTGCCGCCTGCACGTCCGCATCCGGCGTGGGGGCGGACAATGTGACCCGCGACCCCGCTCCTGCCAGCGCGGCGGCTTCGGCCGCCTGGGTCATCACCACGATGCTGATGCGGCGGTTGATGGGGTTCTGGGGATGATCGCGGTCGAACAACACCGACGATGCCAGGCCGACCACGCGGGTGACCTTGGCTTCCTCCAGGCCGCCATCCACCAGGGCGCGCCGCGCGGCGTTGGCGCGGTCGGCGCTGAGCTCCCAGTTTCCATAACCATGGGTGGTGCTGTAGGCGGTGGTGTCGGTGTGGCCGGTCAGGCTGATCCGGTTCGGCACATGGTTCAGGTAGCTCGACAGCTCATGCAGGATGGTCCGCGTATACGGTTTCAACGTCGCCCCGCCCAGGTCGAACATCGGCCGGTTCTGCTGGTCCACGATCTGGATGCGCAGTCCTTCCGGCGTCAGGTCCAGCAGCAACTGGTCCTTGAAGGGTTCAAGCGCCTGGCTCCGGCTGATGGCTTCCTGCAGTTCCTTCATCAGCGATTCCAGCTGGCGCGCCTCGCGCTCACGCGGGTCCACGGCCTTGGGAATCGACTCGCGCCGGTTCTGGAAGGGATCGTTGCTGTCGCCGCGGCTGATATCGGTGGCACCGCCGAGCTTGATCATCGAGGTGCTGGCACCGCCCGGTCCCGCCAGTCCCGGTGCCGGCGTGCTGCTGGTGCCGGCCAGCGGGCTGGGATTGCGGAAATAATCGGAAATCGCCGCGCGCTCGGGCTTGCTGGTGGTGGCCACCAGCCACAGCACCAGGAAGAATGCCATCATCGCGGTCACAAAGTCGGCGTAGGCCACCTTCCACGACCCCCCATGGTGGGCGGCATGGCCGCGCTTCCTGGCCTTGCGGACGATGACGGTGGGGCGGGGTTCGGTCATGGCCTACTTGACCGTCTTCAGGTGCCGCTCGAATTCGGAGAACGCCGGACGGATGTCGGAAGGCAGCGTCTTGCGGGCGAATTCCAGGGCGATCTTCGGGTTGTAGCCGCGCAGGCAGGCCAGCAGCGCGGTCTTCACCGATTCGTAGATGCG
>JAFAFF010000060.1 GCA_023423605.1 Pseudomonadota bacterium | reverse complement strand
CCATCGCCGTACAGCATGCGCGTGTTGTCCGCATAGAACAGCGCATTCTCGATGCCCGCAAAGCCGGTACCGCGGCCACGCTTGATCACCACCACGTTGCGCGCGTTCACCACGTCCAGGATCGGCATGCCGAAGATCGGACTGGCCGGATCGGTGCGCGCCACCGGGTTCACCACATCGTTCGCACCGATCACCAGCACCACATCGGTACTGGGAAACTCCGGATTGATGTCATCCATGTCCGCGATCAGGTCGTACGGAACGCCCGCTTCGGCCAGCAGCACGTTCATGTGCCCGGGCATGCGCCCTGCCACCGGGTGGATCGCGAACCTCACCTTCACCCCGCGCGCGACCAACCGCTGCGCCAGTTCCCATATCTTGTGCTGCGCCTGGGCCACGGCCATGCCGTAGCCGGGCACGATGACCACGCGCTCGGCGAAGGCCATCATGGCCGCCACGTCGGAGGCGTCGATGGGCTTCTGCGCGCCGTTGATTTCCTGTGCCTGGCCACCCGCCCCGCCACCGAAATTGGAGAACAGCACGCCGCTGACCGGGCGGTTCATCGCCCTGGCCATCAGCCGCGTCAGCAGGATGCCAGCCGCGCCGACCATCATGCCGGCGATGATCAGCGCTTCGTTGCCAAGCACGTAACCTTCGAAGGACACCGCCAGCCCGGTGAACGCGTTGTACAGCGAGATCACCACCGGCATGTCCGCGCCGCCGATCGGCAGGGTCATCAGGACACCCAGGGCCAGGGCCAGCAGGAAGAACGCGACGATGGCCCAGGGCGCCAGGGTGCTCGCGGCGATGATGCCCAGCACCACCACGGCCGCCGCCACCACCAGGTTCAGCGCCTGCTGGCCGGGCCAGGTGACGCGCTTGTCCAGACGGCCATCCAGCTTCGCCCAGGCGATCACCGAACCGGACAGCGACACCGCACCGATGGCCGCACCGGTCACTGCCAATGCCAGCACCATCGCCGATGGCTGCCGCGCGGCCAGGTCGGCGATGGCCTGCGCGCTCCAGTGGCGGGTATCGCGATGGGCAAGGAAGGAATAACGCAGCAGTTCCACCGCACCGATGGCCGCGGCGGAGCCACCTCCCATGCCGTTGTACAGCGCCACCATCTGCGGCATGTCGGTGATGGCGACCTTGCCGGCCGACCACCACGCCAGCCCGCCCCCCAGCGCCAGTGCGGCCAGGATCAGCGGCACGTTGTGCAGTTCCGGCAGCAAGAAGGTGGCCACCGTGGCCAGCAACATGCCGGCCCCGGCCCAGCGGATGCCGCTGCGCGCGGTCAACGGCGATGCCATGCGCTGCAGGCCGAGCAGGAACAGCGTGGCGGCGACGAGATAACTGGACTTGACCAGCCAGTCCAGCAGTTCGGGCGTGCTTGCGTTCAAGGCTGCGGCTCCTTCGCGTCGTCCCTGCCGGCATCGCGGACGCTGGGCTTGAACATCTCCAGCATGCGCGCGGTGACCACGTAACCGCCGGCCGCATTGCCCGCCCCGAGCACCACGGCGGCGAAGCCGAGGATCTTCTCCAGCGGCGTCTGCGCATGCCCCAGCACCACCATCGCACCGATCAGCACGATGCCGTGGATGAAGTTCGAGCCGGACATCAGCGGGGTGTGCAGGATCACCGGCACGCGCGAAATGATCACATGTCCGGCGATGGCGGCCAGCATGAAGATATACAGTGCTACGAATCCGTCACTCACCGGCAACGCCTCCCGCTCTCTGTCGTGGGCCCATCATAACCACCGGCTGAACCGCTGGGGAGCGGTGGTCAACCGCGGCCGCCTGCGGGCGTTGTTCATCGGTAAGCCTGAGGAAGGACCGTACCCTGTGCTGGTGAGCAGCCCCGTA
Source organism: Pseudomonadota bacterium (assembly GCA_023423605.1). Classification (GTDB taxonomy): domain Bacteria; phylum Pseudomonadota; class Gammaproteobacteria; order Xanthomonadales; family Xanthomonadaceae; genus Stenotrophomonas. The sequence continues at coordinate 16,272 of JAFAFF010000060.1, read as the reverse complement.
CCGCCCATCGCCGCTGCACCGCCCGCTTCGCTGGATGCCTTCCTGGCCAGCGTGGGGCCACGCGCGTTCCGCTTCGCCGAGGCCGGCCTCCGGCATCGCGAAGATGCGCTGGACGCGGTGCAGGACAGCCTGCTGCGCATGCTGGATTACCGCGACAAACCGGCTGCGGAATGGCCGCCGCTGTTCTGGAGCATCCTGCGGCGGCGGGTGATCGACCTGCAGCGCCGGCGCCGGTTCCGGCTGCCGTTCTGGCGCGACAATGTCGATGCCGACGGCGAGCCGATCGACTGGGCCGACGAAGGCCCGGGTCCGGCCCAGGCGCACGAACAACGCGCGCAGTACGAGCAACTGGTGGAGGCGCTGCGCCTGCTGCCGGCCCGCCAGCGCGAAGCCTTCACCCTGCGCGTGCTGCAGGACCTGGACGGTGCCACCACGGCACGCGCGATGGGCTGCAGCGAGGGCGCGGTGAAAACCCATCTGGCGCGTGCTCGGCAGGCGCTGCAGACCTTGATGGAGAATCCGACGTGAGCCGCACCCTGCCCAACGACGAACAGCTCCGCGCCCTGCACCAGCAGGCGGTGCAGTCGCTGTCACCGACCACGCTGGCGCGGCTGCGCGCCGATCGCCATGCAACCCTTGCCGGGCCACGGCGCCGCCCTGCATGGTGGCTGGCCAGCGCGTTCGCGGGCGTCGCCGCGCTGGGAATCGGCGTGCACCTGCAGATGCGCGCACCCCCGGCCCCTGCCATCGCGCCGATGGTGGCCGCGCTGGAAGACACGGGCAGCACATTCGACGAAAACCCGGACCTGTATCTCTGGCTGGGCGGCACCGACCTTGCAATGGAGTGACCCCATGAAGCGCATCCTCTCCGCCCGCCTGCTGCTGCCGTTGATGCTGCTGGCCAGCGCGCCGCTGATGGCGCAGCCGTCATCGCTCCCGGCCTGGGAACAGTTGACCCCGGCCCAGCGCGAAGCGCTCGTGGCCCCCATGCGCGACCGCTGGAACGCCGCCCCGCCGGAGCAGCGGCAGCGGATGCTCCAGCACGGCCAGCGCTGGCAATCCATGAGCCCACAGCAGCGCGAACAGGCCCGCAGGGGCATGCGTCGCTTCGAGGGCATGAGCCCGGAACAGCGCGAACATGCCCGTGCCCTGTTCGCGCAGATGCGCGGCATGACGCCCGGACAGCGTGCCGAACTGCGCAAGCGTTGGGGGGCGATGAGCAGCGAGCAGCGGCGCCAGTGGGTCCGCGACAATCCGCCGCCGCCGCGCGACCGCGACTGACCCGGAGGCTCGGTAGGTGGTGACCGTCGGGTGAGTGAAGGCTGCTGGGTGAGTGAAGGCTGTTGGGGTGGTGAAGGCCGCCGGGTGGATGAAGCTGCTGGGGTGGTGAAGGCTGCCGGGTGGGTGACGACCGTTGGTCGTCACTGCCTTGAAGCAAGAGCGTGACGACCAACGGTCGTCACCCACCAGGCTGAAGCCAGGCCCGAGCCCAGTAAAGACAGCCACCGGCCCCACTCGGTTCAGGCAGTCCAGCGGGTCTTCGCCAGCAGTTCGTCGTCCCAGTCGAACTGCATTGCGCCTTCGTGCACGAACAGGCTGGTGAAGTTCAGCAGGTTCCGCGCATACATCTCGCTGGCCTGGGTGGCGCCCAGGCTGGCCAGGTTCAATGGCCCGTCAATCACCACGCCGCCGTGCTCGATGCACTCGCCTGCCTGCGTCAGCGCACAGTTGCCGCCACTTTCCGCGGCCAGGTCCACGATCACGCTGCCCGGCGCCATGCCTTCCACCATCGCCTGGCTCAGGATCACCGGGGCGGTGCGGCCAGGTACCGCGGCGGTGCAGATCACCACGTCCACGCCACGCAGATGATCGGCCAACCGTTGCTGCTGCAGCGCGCGTTCGTCGTCTGTCAGCGCCCGCGCATATCCCCCTTCGCCGGCCGCGCTGACGCCCAGGTCAAGGAAACGGGCGCCCAGCGACTGGATCTGTTCGCGGGTTTCCGGGCGCACATCGAAGCCTTCCACCTGCGCGCCCAGCCGTCGCGCGGTGGCGATGGCCTGCAGGCCGGCGACGCCCGCCCCCACCACCAGCACTTTGGCCGGCCGCACCGTGCCGGCGGCGGTGGTCAGCATCGGGAAGAAACGCGGCGCGCGCCCGGCGGCGATCAACGTGGCCTTGTAACCGGCCATGCCCGCCTGCGAACTGAGCACGTCCATGGATTGCGCACGGGTGGTACGCGGCAATTGCTGCAGCGGAAACAACTGCAGTCCGGGAGTCGCGACCAGCGCTGCCAGCGCGGCATCGCGTGCGGGCTGCAGCAGTCCGACGACGCTGGCACCGGCCTTGAGCCGGGCCAGCCGGCCAGCCTCGGGCGACTGCACGCACAGCAGCACGTCGATATCGGCCCAGCGTTCCTCGAAGGGCAGCGCGCCGGCATCCAGATAGGCTTGGTCGCTGAACCCGGCCGCCTGTCCGGCACCGGCCTCGAACCATACCGTGGCCCCCAGGGCGGCGAACTTCTTCGCGGTCTCCGGCGTGAGCGCCACGCGACGCTCGCCCGGCGCGGTTTCCCTGACCCCCAGCAACCCTACGGACATGCGCTTCCCCGCCGACCAGTAATGTCCCGATGGTAACGCGGGCGTGCGGGACCCGGTAGCTACATGCCCGGGCATGCTGCCGACAGGCGGTCAGTGCACCGTGCTGCTGGCCGGATCCAGGCGATCGATCACGCCCTGCATGGCGCTGTCGAAGGCGCCATCGTCCACGTGCGGGCGCAGGCGGCCCAGCCGCACCATCACCGCCAGTTCCTCCGGCGAGGCCACGCAGAAGCGCACGCCACGACGGTTGACGAACAGCAGGCGCGAGGAGATCGGACTGATCCAGGACAGTTTGCCGGACTGCACCTTGCCATCCTTGTCGACGAAATCCAGCCACATTCCCACCTCCATGCGACGGAAGCGGTCGGCATCGGCGTTGTCGAAACTTTCCTCGTCCACCGGTGCGGGTACATCCAGCGCCGACGCATCGGCCACCGGCGGAGCAGGCAGCACCACCTGCGGCAGTTCCGGCAGCGCGCGTTCCAGTTCCGGGCGCGATTCAGCGATGCTCTGCAAGGTATCGTGCAAGGCATCAATGGCCCGGCTGGCGCCATCCCCATGCACGCCGACACTGGCAAATACCCGCGTCAGTGCACTCTGCCAGGCCTGCAGCCATGGCTTGCCGACGATCTTGCGGCGCGCTTCGGCCACCTCCTCCAGCAGGCCATCGGCCAGCGCAAGCGCTTCCAGCACCGATGCCCCCTCCTCGCCTTCGCGCAGCAGCGCCAGGGTCAGGTGGTGCTGCCACGGCTGCCGCAGGAATTCGGCGATGGCCTGCGGCAGGGTGGCGTCGGCGATGCGCCGGTCCAGTTCGGCGCCGGCGCGCGCGCGCGCCATTTCCAGCTTCTCCTGGCCACGCTGGGTTTCGGCGGCACGCCGTTCGGCGATTTCGATGCGACGGCGGTGCTGGACCAGGAAGTCGCGGAATTCTTCTTCCAGGGTGAGGAAGATCGCCAGGTTCTCGTTGAACTCGGCCACCAGGCGGTCGATGATTTCTTCCACCTTGCCCATCAGCACGCGTTCGGCCTGGCTTTCGCCGGTGTTGCCCTCGCAGGCCTCGGCCAGCGAATTGAGCAGTTTCCGCGCGGGATGGGTCTTCTGCACGAACATGCGCCGGTCCAGCATGGCGACCTTGACGAAAGGCACCACTAGGCGACCGATCAGTTCGCGCGACCGCCCTTCCAGTTCGCGTTCGTCGAGCATGACATCGAACAGCATGCCGACCAGGTCGATGGCATCCTCGTCCTGCGGGTCCAGGCGTGCCTGGCTGGGGTCGACCCCGAGCTGGGTAGCGTTGGACAGCACTTCGCTCTTCAGGCGCTGCGCCAGTGATTCGCCATCTTCGCCGATGGCCGCGCGCAGGGTGGCGCTGGGCGTTGCCTGCAGCAGCGACAGCACCGACATCATCTCGCGCTGGCTCAGCGGGCGCTGCTGGCCGACCGCCACCTGCGCGGCGGAAGTCGCGTCCTCGCGCACGTTGCGGGTCTGCCGCAACAGTTCCTGCAGGGCATCCAGCAGCATGCCCTGGTCGCCGCCGGAATTGGCCGGGGCAGCAGCACCGGCATCATCGAACATGCCTGGCGCGGTATCACGGCGTGGCGCCCAGCGTTCGGCGAAACGACGCGCCCACGGCGGCGCCGATGACTCGTCCTGGCCATCATCAAAGCCTGCCGGGAGTTCGCGTTGCTCCACCAGGTCGTCCAGCATGCCGCCAGCCGGTGCGCTGGACGCGCGCTTGGGCGCACGACGGGTCGCCGCGATATCGGGTATCACCCCGGCCCTGGCCAGATGGTCATCGATCTTTTCGTAGATACGGCCGACCGGGCCATGCAGGTCCCGTTCGCACAGCTTGATCAGCACCAGGCGCACTTCCGGAGCCAGTTCGCAATCGGCGAAGGCCTCGCGTATGGCAACGCCCAGATGTTCCGGACTGATCGGATTGCTGTCCGCGTCCAGTTCCAGCCCGCCGCCTATCCAGCCCAGGCGCCGGTCCAGCCGGCCCAGCACGGGCTTGAAATCGCGCAGCAGCACGGTGGCGAACTGGCGCACGGCCAGCCGCGATTCCAGTTCGTGCTCACCGACCAGGCTGAGGCCTTCATCGCCCTGCCCGGACAGCGTCGCCTCGGCCGACAACGGCGTGCCTTCGGCGAAGGCATCCCAGGCGCGCTGCAGGTGGCGCGCGAAGCCTTCGCCGATTTCCTGGCGACGACGGCGCAGTTCACGCATGCCATCCAGGAACAACAACTGCGAAGCACCGGCGGATTCGGCGCGGTCGAACAGGACATCATCGAACCGCGACAGCACGGTCGTGAAGGCAAGCGACAGCGCCGGCAACGCGGCTTCGCGGACAAGCATGAGCTGGGACGCATCGCGTCCCGGCGTTCCCATCGTACTGGGCGTCACCATGCGTGAAGGCTCCCCACCTTCGCAAAAACCTGATTCGACAACGATGACACGACAGCGGGCGCCTCCCCGACGCCCAGTGCCCCATGGTAGGCCGTCCCGCCAGACGTGGACAGTGAAACAGTCCTCACTTCCAAACCCCACAACCGGACGGCCGACAAGATCCGTATCGTAAGCGTTGCGGGCCCCGCAGCGCGAGCACCGGCATGCAGCAGTCTGGCGGCGGGGTCATGATGGAGGTCACAGTTCTCGGGCGGCAACAGGGCGTGGTGGCATATCGGCGCAACGTTCCACTATAACGGCCCCCCGCGACACCCCCTGAATCACTACTTCACGGCCTGACCGCACCCTGCCGGTCAGCGGTCGGCCACGGCGGCGCCCGTATACTGCGGGCCTGTCCCCGTACGGCTGTTTGCCCATGCCAGACCCCGCTGCCCTGCTCGCCCTGGACGCCCGCCGCTCGGTTCCTTCCCGCCAGCTCGGCGAACCCGGACCGGACGAGGCGACACTGCTGCGCATGCTGGCCTCCGCCGTGCGCGTGCCGGACCATGGCAAGCGCGTGCCTTTCCGCTTCCTGAAGATCAGTGGCGACGCCCGCCATGCGCTGGGCGAGTTCCTCGCCGAGCGCGCACTGCAGCGCGATCCCGCCATTTCCGCAGCCGCGCTGGACAAGGACCGGCAACGCTTTTCGCATGCACCGCTGGTCATCACCGTAGTGGCCAGCGTGAAGCCGGACCCCAAGGTGCCCGAGCTGGAACAGCTGCTGACCGCCGGCTGCGTGTGCTTCGCGCTGCTGCAGGCCGCGCAGGCGCTGGGCTTCGGCGCCCAGTGGCTGACCGCGTGGATGGCCTTCGACCCCGCCGTGCATGCCCACCTTGGCCTTGCCGACAGCGAGCGCATCGCCGGTTTCATCCATATCGGCACCGCGAAGACCGTCGCGCCCGAGCGCGAACGCCCGGACCCCGTGGCGCTGCTGCAGGACTGGACGTCACCGCGGTGAGTGCCGTGAGTGCCCTGCCACCGACCGGTGCGGCCGAGCGGCCTGACCCCCGCCGGCCTGCGTTGTACCTGGTGGATGCCAGCATCTACATCTTCCGTGCGTGGCATTCCATGCCGGACCAGTTCCACGATGCGCAGGGCTGGCCGACCAACGCGGTGCACGGTTTCGCGCGTTTCCTGCTGGAGCTGCTGGAACGGCAACGACCGGCACACATCGCCATCGCCTTCGATGAAGCGCTGGACAGCTGCTATCGCCACCGCCTGTATCCGGCCTACAAGGCCAACCGCGAGCCGGCACCGGCCGAGCTGCGTCGCCAGTTCGTGCACTGCAAGGCGCTGTGTGCGGCACTGGGGCTGACGGTGATGGCCCACCCTGATTTCGAAGCGGACGACCTGATCGGCAGCGCGCTGCATGCGCACCGCGGCAGCCATCGCGGCCTGCTGATCTCTGCCGACAAGGATCTTTCGCAGCTGCTGCTGGAACAGGATGAACAGTGGGATTTCGCACGCAACGTGCGCTGGGACATGCATGGCGTCAAGGCACGACTGGGCGTGCACGCGCACCAGGTAGCCGATTACCTGGCGCTGTGCGGCGACGCCGTGGACAACATCCCCGGAGTGACCGGCGTGGGCTGCAAGTCCGCAGCGGTACTGCTTGCACATTTCGGCAGCTTGGATGCGCTGTATGAACGCCTGGACGAAGTGCCGTTCCTGCGTCTTCGAGGCGCTGCGCAGATGGCCGTGCGGCTGCGCGAGCAGCGTGAACATGCGCTGCTGTGGCGCGAACTGACCACCATCGCCCTGCAGGCGCCGCTGGATGGCACACGTCCCGGCATGCCGCGCGGCGATGCCGATGGTGAGCTGCTGGACGGCCTGTGCGCCACGCTGCGTTTCGGCCCCCTCACCCGCCGCCGCCTGTTTGCGGCGGCAGGGCTGTCCGGCGACGCCGCCTTGCCTTCTCCCAACCCATCCAGCGAGTCCGCATGAGCCAGCGCAACAACGAAGCCCCGCGCGTTGTCTACGAAGGCAAGTACCAGCGCATGGTGGTGCGCGGTACCTGGGAATACAGCGAACGCACGCATGCCGGGGGGCTGGCGGCGATCATCATCGCCGTCACGCCCGAGGACACCATCCTGTTCGTGGAGCAGTTCCGCGTACCGCTGCAGGCCAGCACCATCGAAATGCCGGCCGGGCTGGTCGGAGATATCCACGCCGGCGAATCGATCGAAGTATCGGCGGTGCGCGAGCTGGAGGAAGAGACGGGCTGGACGGCCGAGCACGCTGAAGTGCTGATGATCGGCCCGACGTCATCAGGGGCGAGCAGCGAGAAGATCGCCTTCGTGCGGGCCACCGGCCTGCGTCGCATCGGTGCAGGCGGTGGCGACGACAGCGAGGACATCACCGTGCACGAAGTGCCGCGCGCACAGGCGGCGGCATGGCTGGTAAGGAAAATGGGCGAAGGCTACGAACTGGACGCCAAGCTCTGGGCCGGACTGTGGATGATCGAACATCACCTGGACGGTACCCCGCGCGATTGACCGCCCGGTCTGGTGAATGACTGCCCGGCCCGGTGGATGACTGCCCGGCCCGGTGGATGACGACCGTTGGTCGTCACACCATTCCAGCCGCAGCCGGTTTGAACAGCGTGACGACCAACGGTCGTCACCCACCTGATAGCTGTCGCCACCCACCCGCCGGGGAACCTCAGGCGAAGGAATCAGTGGCCCTTACCAGGGCGTCGACGTTTTCTGCTTCGAAGGCCGAGTGGCCCGATGCCGGGGTGATCTCCAGCTTCGCCTTCGGCCAGGCCTTCACCAGATCCCAGGCGTTGGCCAGCGGACAGACAACGTCGTAACGACCATGCACGATCACGCCGGGGATGTCGGCGATGCGGTGCGCGTCGCGCAGCAGCTGGTCTTCCACGTCGAAGAAGCCGCCGTTGACGAAATAGTGGTTTTCGATGCGTGCGAACGCCAACGCGAACTGCGGGTCCTCGTGGCTGTTCACGAAATCGTCGTCCACGTGCAGGAAGCTGGTCGCGCCTTCCCACACGCTCCAGGCCCGTGCGGCTGCCAGGCGCGTGGCTTCGTCATCGCTGGTGAGGCGGCGATGGAACGCGGAAATCAGGTCATGCCGCTCCACTTCAGGAATCGGCTTGAGGTAATGCTCCCAGGCATCGGGGAACAGACGGTTGGCGCCTTCCTGGTAGAACCATTCCAGTTCCCAGCGGCGCAGCATGAAGATGCCGCGCAGCACCAGTTCGGTCACCTTGTCCGGGTGCGACTGCGCGTAGGCCAGCGCCAGGGTGGAACCCCAGCTGCCACCGAAGACCTGCCACGTCGCCACGCCCAGGTGCGTGCGCAGCTTCTCGATGTCGGCCACCAGGTCCCACGTGGTGTTGTCCACCAGGTCCGCATGCGGCGTGGAACGCCCGGACCCGCGCTGGTCGAACAGGATGATGCGGTACTTCGCCGGATCGTGGAAACGGCGCATCTTGTCGGTGCATCCGCCTCCCGGGCCGCCATGCAGCAGCACCACGGGCTTGCCCTCCGGGTTGCCGCACTGTTCGAAGTACAGGGTGTGGCGGTCGTCGACCTTCAGCGTGCCGTGGTCGTACGGGGCGATCTCGGGGTACAGCGTGCGCATGCGTGCGGCTCCATGATGGTGCCCTGCCGTGGCAGGAGAACCCCCATTCTAGGATGGTCGCCGGCCCAGCGTGACCCGATCGCGCTGCTCCAGGTCCGGCACGGTTTCCACGTCATGCAGTCCGGCCTGCCGCAGCAGCGCAGCGATGGCCTGGCCCTGGTCCCAGCCATGTTCCAGCAGCAGCCAGCCGCCCGGCAGCAGGTGTGCGGCGGCACCGTTGGCGATCTGGCGGATATCGTCCAGGCCATCGGCTCCCGAGGCCAGCGCGGTAGCCGGTTCGAAGCGCAGGTCGCCCTGGCGCAGGTGTGGATCACCAGCGGCGATGTACGGCGGATTGCTGGCGATGAGATGGAACTGCCGGCCAGCCAGCGGCGCGTACCACGGCCCCTGGGCGAAGCGCACGTTGCCCAGCGCATGGTGGAGGGCATTGCGACGGGCGACGGCAAGCGCATCGGCGCTGAAATCCGTCGCCAGCACCTGGGCCTGCGGGCGCTCGCTTGCCAGCGCCAGCGCGATCGCGCCGCTGCCTGTGCCCAGGTCGGCCAGTTGCAGTGGCATGCCGGTGGGCAGACGCTGCAGCGCCAGTTCGACCAGCAGCTCGGTTTCCGGGCGCGGAATCAGCGTGGCCCTGTCGACCTCCAGATCCAGCGTCCAGAAACCACGGCGGCCGGTGATGTAAGCCACCGGCTCGCCCGCGGCACGGCGTTCCAGCAGCGCGTTGAATGCCCGCCACTGCGCCGCCGGCAATGCATCGGTGGCATGTGCGAACAACCAGCTGCGCGGTTGCTGCACCACATGCAACAGCAGGTGCTCGGCTTCATGCCGGGCTTCTTCGCCGGGCAGGCGCGCCACAGCGGCGGCCAGGGCATCGCGCAGGGAAATATCGGCAGCGTCGCTCATGCGGATCACCGGCGGCAGGGCCGGGCAGCTTAACCGAAGTGATGCGTCGCAGATGGCGCGGAGACTGCGGACTGACCACCGGGCTGTCGGCGTCTGGAGCGCGTTGGCGGTTCAGCGCGGCGGATACAGGAGGCCCCCACTGCCGGAGCGTTCAGCTTCGATAGCGCTCTTGGATAAAGGTTGACTATGAGACATCCCTCACCCTGATCGCCCGGATCCGCTGCGGCACTAATGTCCTGTCCATGGCTGGACCGGCGTTCGAGTCCCGTCGCACCCCATTTCAATAGATACCATCTATTAAATAGATGCAATCAATGGATTGTCCTTATTGATGCGAAATGGGTAATCTACTCCCAGTCGATTCACCCGCCCCTTCACCAAAGAGGAAAATCCATGTCCGTGATCAACACCGAAATCCTGCCGTTCGAGGCCGACGCCTACCAGAACGGCGAGTTCATCAAGGTTTCCGATGCCAACCTGAAGGGCAAGTGGTCCGTGGTGGTGTTCTACCCGGCCGACTTCACCTTCGTGTGCCCGACCGAACTGGAAGACCTGGCCGACAACTACGCCGAGTTCCAGAAGATGGGCGTGGAGGTGTACTCGGTGTCCACCGATACCCACTTCTCGCACAAGGCGTGGCACGACACCTCCGATGCGATCGGCAAGATCAAGTACGCGATGATCGGCGATCCGACCCACGTGATTTCGAAGAATTTCGACGTGCTGCGTCCGGCCGGCCTGGCTGACCGCGGTACCTTCATCATCGATCCGGCCGGCGTCATCCAGTCGGTGGAAATCACCGCCGAAGGCATCGGCCGCGATGCCAAGGAACTGCTGCGCAAGGTCAAGGCCGCCCAGTACGTGGCCGCCCACCCGGGCGAAGTGTGCCCGGCCAAGTGGAAGGAAGGCGAAAAGACCCTGGCGCCGTCGCTGGACCTGGTCGGCAAGATCTGAAGCCGCCCGGATGTGCCGTCGCCCCACGCGGCGGCACGCCCCACTCCCATGCCCGCTGCTGCGGGCGTGGGGGTGAACCCAAGCCGGTCATGCCAGCCAGCGTCTGCCAGCCAGCCTGTCCCCGCCCGGCCGTCTTCGGTTCACCCCTACCCCCCGTTGGTCCGCTACGCTCGGTAGCGGCGCCACGCCCCCTGTTTGCCCGTATTCCGGGAACCTGCCCAGGAGATGACCATGTTGGATGCCAACCTGCAGTCGCAGCTGAAGACTTACCTGGAGCGCGTGACGCGCCCGATCCAGATCACCGCGCACGCCGACGACGGCGCCCGTTCGCAGGAAATGCTGGAGCTGCTGCAGACGCTGGACAGCCTGTCCGACCAGATCAGCCTGCAGGTGCTGCGCGATGGCAGCGGCCGGGTGCCATCCTTCGACCTGGGCACGCCGGGCCAGGACATCCACCTCACCTTCGCCGGCCTGCCGATGGGCCACGAGTTCACCTCGCTGGTGCTGGCGCTGCTGCAGGTGGGTGGACACCCCTCCAAGGCCACCGCCGAGCTGATCGAGCAGGTGCGCAACCTGGAAGGTGAGTTCAGGTTCGAAACGTATTTCTCGCTGTCGTGCCAGAACTGCCCGGATGTCGTGCAGGCGCTGAACCTGGCCGCCGTGCTCAACCCGCGCATCCGGCACGTGGCCATCGATGGTGCGTTGTTCCAGGACGAGGTCGAGCAGCGCCAGATCATGTCCGTGCCGACCGTGTACCTCAACGGCGAACTGTTCGACCAGGGCCGCATGACCCTGGAGCAGATCGTCGCCAGGCTGGACACCAACGCCAGCAAGCGCGATGCCGAGAAGATCGCCGCCAAGGACGCCTTCGACGTGCTGGTGGTCGGCGGTGGACCGGCCGGTGCCGCTGCTGCCATCTATGCTGCGCGCAAGGGCATCCGCACCGGCGTGGCAGCCGAACGTTTCGGTGGCCAGGTGCTGGATACCATGGCGATCGAGAACTTCATCTCGGTGAAGGAAACCGAAGGCCCGAAGCTGGCGACGGCGCTTGAACAGCACGTGCGCGAATACGACGTGGACATCATGAACCTGCAGCGCGCGACCGGCCTGGTGCCGGCCGGCGAGGATGGCCTGGTGCAGGTGCGGCTGGAAAACGGCGCGGTGCTGAAATCGCGCTCGGTCATCCTGTCCACCGGCGCACGCTGGCGGCAGATGAACGTGCCCGGTGAAGACCAGTACCGCAACAAGGGCGTGGCGTACTGTCCGCACTGCGATGGCCCGCTGTTCAAGGGCAAGCGCGTGGCGGTGGTGGGCGGCGGCAACTCCGGCGTGGAAGCAGCCATCGACCTGGCCGGGCTGGTGGCGCATGTCACGCTGATCGAATTCGACGCCGTGCTGCGCGCCGACGACGTGCTGCAGAAGAAGCTGCGCAGCCTGGCCAACGTGACCGTGCTGACCAGCGCGCAGACCACCGAAGTGCTCGGCGATGGCCAGAAGGTGACCGGCCTGGTCTACACCGACCGCGTGGGGGGCGATTCGCACCGCGTGGAACTGGAAGGCGTTTTCGTGCAGATCGGACTGCTGCCCAATACCGAGTGGCTGGCTGACGCCATCACCCTCTCGCCGCGCGGTGAAATCGTCGTCGATGATCGTGGCCAGACCAATCTCCCCGGCGTGTTTGCAGCCGGCGATTGCACGACCGTACCGTACAAGCAGATCATCATCGCCATGGGCGCCGGGTCGACGGCCGCACTGAGTGCTTTCGACCACCTGATCCGTTCGTCCGTGACCAAGAGCAGCGGCGCTGTCGCCGAAGCTGCCTGACACAGGTTCCCTGGTCATCGGGAACGTCTCATGTCCGCTGGGTAAGCCACGCCGTCACCCGGTCCATTACCCATTGAGGTCTCAGGATGAACCTACGTGATCTGAAGTACCTGGTGGCCTTGGCCGAACATCGTCACTTCGGCAAGGCCGCCGCCGCCTGCTTCGTCAGCCAGCCCACACTCTCCACCCAGATCCGCAAGCTGGAAGAAGAGCTGGGGCTGCCGCTGGTGGAACGAGCGCCGCGCAAAGTGATGCTGACGCCCGCCGGGCAGGACGCGGCAGCGCGCGCGCGCGTGATCGTGGCTGAAGTGGAACAGATGAAGGAAGCTGCCCGTCGCAGCCGCGACCCGGAAGCGGGGGCGGTGCGCCTGGGCATCTTCCCCACCCTGGGACCTTACCTGCTACCGCATGTGATCCCGCGCATCCGCGAGCGGTTCCCGCACCTGGAACTGCTGCTGGTGGAAGAAAAGAGCGATGTGCTGCTGGCCCGGCTGCGCGAAGGCAAGCTGGACGCCGCCTTGCTGGCGCTGCCGATCGTGGATGACCAGCTGCATGCCGAGTTCCTGTTCGAGGAACCCTTCCTGCTGGCGGTTTCGGGACAGAACCCTCTGGCCAGCCGCCAGCACCTGGATGTGCAGGAGCTTTCCGCGCAGCGGCTGCTGCTGCTGGAAGACGGGCATTGCCTGCGCGACCAGGCGCTGGAGGTGTGCCGCCTGTTCGGCGCGAACGAGAAATCCGAGTTCCGCGCCACCAGCCTGGAAACGCTGCGGCAGATGGTGGCCGCCGATGTCGGCATGACCTTGATGCCGACCCTGTCGGTGAAGCCACCGGTGCCGCGTTCGGAAAACATCCACCTGCTGGACCTGGTGGGTGAAGGACGGCCGAGCCGGCGCATTGCCATGGCATGGCGTCGCAGTTCGGCCATGGGCGGTTTCCTGCTGCAGCTGGCCGAGCAGTTCAAGCGACTGCCCGATGCGCTTTTCACGCTGGAGGAAGCCCCCCTGCCACCGTCGACCACGGCAACCAGCGGCACCCTGGGCGCGGCACGCTGAGCTGCAGCCCAACGCCCCGCGGCCCCATGCTGCGGGGCGACTCGATTCCGGCGCGGTTTGTCCCCACAATAGAAGCAGGCGGTGCCATCTGGCGCCGCCTTTTGCATGGCCCCAACCCAAGGACTCTCTACATGACCACCTCCAGCGGCTTGCCGCCGTCCATCATTGTTTCAAGCCACGACATGGATCGCCTGGACGCCATGCTCGAATCGCCTGCCGTAAGCAAGACCCCGGCCGCGCTCGCGCTGGCCGACGAACTCAACCGGGCCACCGTGCTGGCGCCGGACCAGATTCCCGACGGCATCGTGATGATGCATTCGCGGGTGGAATGCGAAGATGACGTCACCGGCGAAAAGCACGTGCTGACCCTCGTATACCCACGCGAAGCCGATGTCGACCAGGGCCGCGTGTCGGTGCTGGCTCCGGTGGGCAGCGCCCTGCTGGGCCTGTCGGTCGGCCAGAGCATAGACTGGGATGCCCCCGGCGGCCGCAGGCTGAAGCTGCGCGTCACCGCGGTCCACAACGCCCGCGCCTGAACGCGCGTCCCGTGAACCTGGCCGCGCAGCCTGCGCGCCACGCAACATGGAGCTGCAATGAGCACGACCCCGTCCAAACTGTCCCAGCTGCGCGAACTGTCCGTGGTGGTGGCCGATACCGGCGACTACGAGGCGATCCAGCGCCTGAAGCCGGTGGACTGCACCACCAACCCGACCCTGGTGAAGAAGGCGCTGGACCTGCCGGTGTATGCCGAGCTGATCGAACGCGAACTGGCCTGGGGCCGCCAGCAGGGTGGCGACCGTGAAGCCGTGGTCAACGCCGTGGCCGATCGTCTGACCATCGGCGTGGGCAGCCTGCTCAGCACGCTGGTGCCGGGCCGCGTGTCCACCGAGGTGGATGCCGACCTGGGCCATGACACCGCCGCCACGGTGGCCAAGGCCCGCCAGTTCATCCAGATGTACGCCGATGCGGGGGTGCCGCGCGACAAGGTACTGATCAAGATCGCCGCCACCTGGGAAGGCGTGGAAGCGGCGCGCGTGCTGCAGGCCGAAGGCATCGACTGCAACCTGACGCTGATCTTCAACCGCACCCAGGCACTGGCCTGCAGCGAAGCCGGCGCGTTCCTCATTTCACCGTTCGTGGGCCGCATCCTGGACTGGTATGTCGCCAACGGCCAGGCACCGGCCAGCATCGAGGAAGACCCTGGCGTGCAGTTCGTGCGCGGGGTATACGAGGAGTTCAAGCGCCGTGGTTCGCCGACGGTGGTGATGGGTGCTTCGTTCCGTTCGACCGCGCAGATCGAGGCGCTGGCCGGTTGCGACCGCCTGACGATTTCGCCGGACCTGCTGGAAAAGCTGGACGCCGAACACGGCGAGCTGCCGCGCAGGCTGGTGGCGGGGAGCGTGGAAGCGACTGCTGCACCGCCGATCGACGCAGCGCGCTTCGCGGCAGACCTGGCCGCTGATGCCATGGCGACCGAGAAACTGGCCACCGGCATCGACGCCTTCGCCAAGGACCTGGAAGCGCTGCGGGCGCGCATCCGCGCGGAACTGTAAGCGAACGTCCGAGAGCTCTCGTAGAGCCGGGCTCTGCCCGGCTGAAGGCTCATCGCCCAGCGGGGCAGAGCCCCGCTCTACCCGGCCGGAAGCTCTCGTGGAGCCCGGCTCTGCCCGGCTCAAGGCCCAGCGCGCAGCGGGGCAGAGCCCCGCTCTACGTCAGGCCGATCAGACAGCTGACGGCGGTACCGCCGATGCCGCAGTAGCCATTCGGATTCCTGGCCAGATACTGCTGGTGGTAATCCTCGGCGTAGTAGAACTCCGGCGCCGGATACACGATCTCGGTGGTGATGGCGCCATGACCGGCCGCCTGCAACGATGCCTGGTAGGCCTCGCGGCTGGCCAGGGCGGCAGCCTGCTGGGCAGGGTCCGTGCAATGGATGGCCGAGCGGTACTGGGTGCCGGTGTCGTTGCCCTGGCGCATGCCCTGGGTGGGATCATGGCTTTCCCAGAACACCTGCAGCAGCTGTTCCACGCTCACCAGCGCCGGGTCGTACACCACCTGCACCACCTCGGTGTGGCCGGTCAGCCCCGAACACACTTCCTCATAGGTCGGGTTCGGCGTGACACCACCGGCGTACCCCACCGACGTGCTGTGCACCCCCGGCAAGGTCCAGAACAGGCGTTCGGCACCCCAGAAGCAGCCCATCGCGAAGCGGATCTGCTCGAAACCCGCGAAGCGGTCCTTCAGCGGATGACTGTTCACGAAGTGCTGGTTGCTGTGAAGCGGCAGAGGCTGGTCGCGCCCGGGCAATGCTTCTTCCGGACGCGGCAGGCGCTGCTTGAACGCCCCGATGCCGAGGATGCCCTGGCCAAGTCCCAACATGCTGTGCTCCTACGCCGGCTGTCCGGCCCAATCGTCTACATCGGAAATGGGGCCGTCCGGCGCCTGGCCCAAGTCCAGCGCAGCGACGATATCTTCCGCCTGCGGCCGCGCCGCATCCGGCACGCCCACCCTCAACACGCCGAACAGCGGCAGCTCGCCCATGCCTCCCAACAGTGATTCGCCGAACACGAAGGCGGGGATGCCGGCATCTTCCAGGGCATGCTTGACCAGGTGGGCGTCGAACAGATTGTCGGCCTTGTACACGATGTGCATGGGCGGCTCCTCGGGTCTGGCGTCCAGCATACGCCCGGAGGATGAACGTCGGGAATGGGATCTCGCGCCCGCACCGTCGGGCAGGCCTGCCCCGTACACGCTAGACTGGCGGTCTTTCTGCCTCCCACTGTCGCCGCACCATGTCAGAGCACACCCCCGCCCGCCCCGAGACACCCGCCGAGAGCCCCGAGAAGCGTGATTTCGTCCGCCAGATCGTGCGCGAGGACCTGGCCAGTGGCAAGCAC
>JAFAFF010000026.1 GCA_023423605.1 Pseudomonadota bacterium | reverse complement strand
CAGGGCTGGAGCAAGCAGCAGGCGGTGGCGTTCCTGGAAAAGGAAGCGGCGATGACCGGGGACGATGCCAACGCCGAAGTGGAACGGATGATGGCGCAGCCAGGCCAGGCCCTTTCCAACGTGCTTGGCGAGGCAAAGATCATCGAACTACGCGATCGCGTACGCCAGGCACAGGGGGCCAGTTTCGACCTGCGCGCGTTCCATGCCGAGCTGCTCAAGGACGGCTCGATGCCGCTGGATATCCTGGAACGACGGATGGATCGCTGGCTGCAGGGCGGCGGTCACGCCGCGCAGGGCTGAGAAGAAAGGCAGCCGTCGACATCAAGTCGGCGGCTGCACGGCTGAAGCCTCGGCGCTGGTTCAGAAGTAGGCGGCTTCGTCGTCGCTGGAAAGCTCGTCCACGTCGACCCGCCCAATCGGCAACCCGATATCGTGCAAGAACGCCTTCGAGCCTGCTGCGCGGCAGGAGCTGTCGTCTCCTTCGCCATCCGACCCATCGACATCACTTGCTTCGCCTGCGCTGTCATGGAACACCGCGCGCGACGGCGCCCCCGTCCTTTCGAACAACACGAAATGCGATCTGCGCTCCAGCCTGCCGTCGCGCACTTCGTAGCCGACCCTGGGCTCCAGGAAATCGACGTCACGCACCGCCTGGGGCGAAAGATCGCTCCAGCTTCCATCGAACCTCTTGGCATGCATCACCTGCCCGCTCTCGAATGGAAGCTGCGCGCACAGCATGCCCCTGCCCGACGTAATGGCGACATCCGCTCCCGATGCCGGCTTCTCCTTGTCATAGTAGGCAACGACATCGTACGCAGTGAACTCCAGTCTGTCCGCGTGCTTTACCTTCAGTGAAGGCTGAAGTGAAAGCTTCGTGTTGGCAAACGCCATCGTCTTGAGCCGCGCCATACGCGCATTGGCAATCTCTTCAGAGCTTCGTCTCCGCCTCGGCACATCCTCGGCATCGCCATGCTGAGCGTCCGACGATTCGCAGGAAAGCCATGCGGGATCCTGCGCAACGGAATGCGCTTCAAGGCCGGATTCCTCATCGCCAACCGACTCCTGTACCGAAACGCCGGAGGGCGTACCCGTTATCGCGTGAACGTTCTGCGGCTCCCAGCAATCCGCGTCGTCGATCTCCATGTCATGCACCTGGCGGGTGGCATCTGTGCTGACGGGGTCAACGCCAAGCCAGGAATTCGGAATCCGATCATCGCCGTCGTGCACGCAGTCGTCCTCTGCATCTGCAAACACCGCCGGCTGCTGGTCACCAGGCGCGTCTCCTTCCAGGATCACCGCGGCACCCGCCAGCTCCTCGTCAGCATCCATCCGCGAAGGGACAGTCTGCGATACAGCCGGATCTGAGCACACCGGCTCCCGGGGTGGCTGGACAGCCTCATTTTCGGCGGACGCGCAGATCACCTCGCTCACGGCACACTGCGCTTGCGGCACGAACCGGCTGCCCACATGATCGACACACACGGGATGCGGCACATGGATCACGGTCGAAGTGGCTTGGGAAAGCAGAAATGCGCGCAGGTTGCTGACCCTGACGTTGTTGGCATGCACGACGCCCTTCTCAGGATCGTGGTGTCCAGCGCCCGGGACCTTGCCGCACGCCTTCAGATGGTCGACATAATCCACCCATTCCGTGGACTGCAACGGGGACCGTGTCGGAACAGGCTGCATCATGCGGGCGCCATCGAGTACGCCCGTATTACCGATCACCTGGATCACGAACTCGTTGCCGATGCCACGCCTGGTCATGTCCTGCTGCGTGGCAGGAGCCGCAGGCGGATGGAACGTTCCAGTCTGGAATGAGGGGGTGGCGATTGGCGATGGCATAAAGGATTTCCTGCTGGACGAAAAACTTGCCATCGACAATGCATTGTCTGGATGCGCGCAGCTTTCTGATATCCATCACGCCGGCAGCAGCCCTGGGCTGCTGCCGTTCTGCAACAATCAAGCCATCCGACACGGAGCGGCGCCCAATGATTCCCCTGCTTTCCGGCATCCACCATGTCGCGCTGATCTGCAGCGACTACCCGCGTTCCCGTGCCTTCTACGTCAATGTGTTGGGCCTGGCGGTGCTGGCCGAGCATTACCGGACAGAACGCGATTCCTGGAAGCTCGACCTGGCCCTGCCCGATGGCGGCCAACTGGAGCTGTTCTCTTTTCCTTCACCGCCGCCGCGCCCCAGTCGTCCGGAAGCGCAGGGACTGCGTCACCTGGCCTTCCGCATCGATGCGCTGGAACCTTTCATCGCTCATCTGGCCGGCCATGGCGTGGCCTGCGAACCGATCCGCGTGGACGAACATACCGGCCGGCGCTTCACCTTCTTCGCCGATCCGGATGGCCTGCCGCTGGAGTTGTACGAAGTTCCATGATCGGCGTTGCCGGGTGGGGGTAGTGCTGGGCTCTGCCCGGCAACCGCCGTGCGGGGCAGAGCCCGGCGCTACGTGGCATCGCGGTGATTGGAGCTTGCCGGGCAGAGCCCGGCACTACGCGGGGGGGTCGCCGGTGGGCATCACGCGCCGCCGCTTGCCCCATACCCCGCCGAATGGGTATACAGTCCGCACAGGCCGGCGATGACGCCGGCATCGACGATCCAATGCCCTGGGAGGGGACCATGCGCAAGACCTTCAAGACCCTGTTGCTGGCGCTGCCGCTGTGCATGGCCGCGCTGTCGGCGCAGGCCGCCGATTCCGCCGTGGGCCGCTGGAAGACCATCGATGACAAGACCGGCAAGGTGAAGTCGATCGTGGAAATCAGCCAGGCCGCCAACGGCACGCTGTCCGGCAAGGTGGTGGACATCCTGCAGTCCGACAAGGGGCCCAACCCGGTCTGCAGCGACTGCCAGGGCGCCAACAAGGGCAAGCCGATCAAGGGCATGACCATCCTCTGGAACCTGAAATCCGACGGCGCCAGCAGCTGGTCCGGCGGCACCATCCTGGACCCGGCCAACGGCAAGACCTACAAGTCGAAGATGAAGCTGCAGGCCGGCGGCGCCAAACTCGACGTGTCCGGCTGCGTGGCCTTCATCTGCCGCGCGCAGACCTGGCAGCGCGAATAACCACCGCAGGCCATCGCCCTGCATGCAACCCGAAGGAACCCGGCCGCGGCCGGGTTCCGCATTTCCGCCCCGCACCCGCGCGGCGGCCAGCATGGGGCCATGCGATAATCCCCTATTCCCCCGCAGCACCCGGCCACCATGACCCGAACCGCGCTCGTCACCACCGCCCTGCCCTACGCCAACGGCCCCCTGCACCTGGGCCATCTGGTGGGCTACATCCAGGCCGATATCTGGGTACGCGCGCGGCGAATGAGTGGCGGCACCGCCTGGTTCGTGTGCGCCGACGATACC
>JAFAFF010000010.1 GCA_023423605.1 Pseudomonadota bacterium | reverse complement strand
GCACCGGCAGGTTGCGCTGGTCGCGCCACTGCGGATCGGGCAGCGCGTGCGGATCGGCACCGGCATCCAGCAGCTGCAACGCACGGTCGATGCGGCCATGCCGCGCTGCTTCGTACAGTGCCGGCGACAGCGCGTCGGCATGCAGGGGTTCCAGCGGCGCCAGTGCGTCATCGGCCGATGTGAGGTCCTGTCGCTGCCACGCCTCATGCCGGGTGTCATGGCCGGTGCCGGCCAGCGGCAGGCTGCGCGATGGGCCGGCCGGGGCCACGCGCTGCAGCAGGACATGCAGCAGCGGCGACAGCACCACCGCGGCCAGCACGGCCGGCCAGTGCAGCGCCACCGGCAGAAGCCCGGGCCACGCCGGCACCACCACCAGCGCGCACAGTGCCAGTACCAGGGCGGCCACCAGCAGGCCACGCCACGCCCCCAGGTCACGCCCGGAAAGTCCAGTGGCATGGCGGGCCAGCCCACCGGCCAGGCGCTCGACATCGCTCCACAGCGGCCAGGTGCGCCACACCGCCAGCAGACCGACACTGAGCAGTACCGCCAGCCCCATCACCGCCGCCAGGCTGCCACTTTCGCGCAGGGCGGCCAATGGCCAGGCCATCAGCAGCGCCAGCAGCGCCGGTGCTGCCAGCCACAGGGCCAGCAGCGCGGGAAGTTCTTCGCGCAGCACCTGCGGCGCCGGGCGCGGCGCGCGGGTGCGGCGCAGCCAGGACACGCCCAGCGCGAACGCGGGCTGGGCCAGCGCCGCAAGCACGGCGCCAGCCATGCCACCCAGGGCCGCGCCCAGCATGAGCAGGATGCCCACGGCAAAGGCCACCGGTAGCATGCGGGGCTGCGGTTCAGTCATTGTGGCGAGGCATCAGGCTGGTCACGCTCGGCGGCACCTGCAGGTAGAAACCGCGACTCTGCAGCTCGGCGCGGACCTGTGCGGCGTCGGCACGCGCCAGCCGGCGATCGTCGGTCAGCGCCATTTCCAGGACCAGCTGCAAGGAGCCCAGCGACGCTTGCAGCGGCGCCGGCAGCACGCCGAACGCATCACGCTCGGCGAGGTACACGTAGGTGTCGTCCTTTCGTTGGCTCTTGTAGACGTAAGCTTGCATGCTTCCAGGTTTTACCCTTCAAAGCATGATTGTGTCGGAATACCGTCACGGGCGGAAGGCGTCATCGTGCAGTGAGGCCGGCGCGGGACCCGCGGCACGCGGGCAGTTCATCATTGTGTTCGCCGCGTTCAGGCGCCGGCGCGCGGGTAGCGGGCGAATACCAGCGAGGTATTGATGCCCCCGAACGCGAAGTTGTTGCTGGCCACATGGTCCACCTGCAGCTCGCGGCCCTCGCCGCGGATATGGTCGAGAGGCGCGCAGCGCGGGTCCACGTCGGTCAGGTTGAGGGTGGGCGCGAACCAGCCTTCGCGCATCATTTCGATGCTCAGCCAGGCTTCGAACGCGCCGCAGGCACCCAGCATGTGGCCGACATAGCCTTTCAGCGTGCTGACCGGAACCGTATTTCCGAAGACCTGCGCGGTGGCCTGGCTTTCGGCGATGTCGCCGTGCTCGGTGGCGGTGCCATGGGCGTTGACGTAGCCGATGCGCTGCGGCGCCAGCCCGGCATCTTCCAGCGCCAGCTGCATCGCGCGCGCCATGGTCGGGCTGCTCGGCTGGGTGACATGCTGCCCATCGCTGTTGCTGCCATAGCCCAGCACTTCGGCCAGGATCGGCGCACCGCGGCCCAGCGCATGTTCCAGTTCTTCCAGCACCAGCGTGCAGGCGCCTTCTCCCAGCACCAGGCCATCGCGCGCGGCATCGAAGGGACGCGGCGTGGACGCCGGTTCGTCGTTGCGGACGCTGGTGGCATACAGGGTATCGAACACCGCTGCGGCGGTAGCATCCAGCTGCTCCGCGCCACCGGCAAGCATGACCGTCTGCCGGCCCGCACGAAGGGTTTCATACGCTTCGCCGATGCCCTGGCTGCCGGACGTGCAGGCGCTGGAGGTGGTATGGACACGCCCGCTCAGGCCGAAGAACACGCCGATGTTCACTGCCGCGGTGTGACTCATCATCTTCAGGTACGTGGTGGCAGTGATGCCTTCGGTGGTGAAGCTGTTGAGCATCCTTCCGAATTCGCCCATCGCCTCATGGCTGCCGGCCGAAGAGCCGTAGGACACCCCGGTACGGCCATCGCGCAGTACCGGGTGGTCCAGCAGGCCGGCCTGCTGCAGGGCCAGTTCACTGGCGCGTACCGCCATCAATGCCACCCGTCCCATCGAACGCGTGGTCTTGCGGTTGTAATGCGGCGGCAGCTCGAACGGCAGCGCCGGTGCGGCCAGGCGGGTGTTCAGGCCCGCATAGGCATCCCACTCCGGCACGTTGCGCACCGCGTTGCGCAACGTACGCAGGCGCGCATGGATGCCGGCCCAGTCCTGCCCCAGCGGGCTGATGGCGGCCGCACCGGTGACCACCACGCGCCGCCCTTCGCGCGCCATCAGGCCATGCCTCCGTTCACCGAGATCACCTGGCGGGTGATGTAGCCGGCGGCATCGGAGAGCAGGAACGCCACCGTGGCGGCGACCTCGTCGGGCGTGCCGATGCGCCCCGCCGGAATCAGCTTCAAGGCGTGTTCGACCACCTGCGGCTCCAGCATCTCGGTATCGACAAGCCCGGGAGCCACGCAGTTGACGGTGATGCGGCGGCTGGCCAGTTCCAGCGCCAGCGCCTTGGTGGCGCCGATGATGCCGGCCTTGGCAGCGCTGTAATTCACCTGCCCGCGGTTGCCCACCAGCCCGGACACCGATGCCAGGGTGACGATGCGTCCTGGCTGGCGACGGCGCACCATCGGCATCACCAGTGGATGCAGCACGTTGTAGAAACCATCCAGGTTGGTATGCACCACCTGGTCCCAGTCGGCATCGGACAACGCGGGAAACGCGCCATCACGCGCGATGCCGGCGTTGCACACCACACCGTAGTAAGCACCGTGCGCGTCCACGTCGGCTTCCAGCGCAGCGCGCGCCGCTGCACGGTCGGCTACGTCGAAGGCCAGGACCCGTACCTGGCGACCCATCGCGACTATTTCATCGGCGACCGTCCGCGCTTCCTGCAGGCGGCTGCGGCAATGCACCACCACGTCGAAGCCATCGCGCGCGGCACGCAACGCGATCGCCCTGCCGATGCCACGGCTGGCACCGGTCACCAGTACGCTGCCTGCTGCTGTCATGCCTGTCCACTCTCCAGATAGGCCTGCGCGTCGGCCGGTTCGAACACCGACACGTTCGCCTCCACCCATGTTTCACCGTCCGCCTCGATGCGGCACGCGAACATCCCCAGCCCATTGTCGCCCATCAGCTCCCGCCGCGCGTGCACCACCAGCGGCGTGCCGCTGGGGAACAGCGCGCGCGTGCTGCTGTAACGGCGGCTGCCCAGCAGGAATCCCAGCCGTGGCGGCCGTCCCTCGCAGCGTGCGCGGCAACCGGCCCAGGCCGCGATGGCCTGGGCCATGTATTCGATGCCTATCCAGGCAGGCACGCCGTCCGGGCCGACATGCCTGCCTTCGTCGGGCACCACCAGCGCTGCCCGGATATGATCCTGGTCCCAGTGCAGCACCTCATCCAGCAGGCGGGCGCTGCCGCGGTGCGGAAGCACGTCCTCGATCGCGAACATCGCCTGCCTGCTCACGGCCGTTCCAGCGCAAGCACGGCATTGCTGCCGCCGAAGGCAAACGAACTGCTCAGCACTCGGCGCAGGCCGGCGCTGGCGTGGCTGCCCGGCGTGGCCAATGCCAGCGCAGGGAGTTCCGCATCGGCTTCCCCATCCCACCAGTGCGGCGGCACGCGCTGCCCGGGATTGTCGGTCATCGCGATCCAGCACAGCGCCGCCTCCACGGCGCCGGATGCGCCCAGCGTGTGTCCGGTCAGCGGCTTGGTCGAGCTGACCGGCACCGCGGTGCCCAGGACCTCGGCCACCGCACGCGCTTCCATGGCGTCGTTGTGGCGCGTCGCCGTACCGTGCAGGTTGAGGTAATCCACCTCGCCCGGTGCCCAGCCAGCACGCTGCAGCGCCTGCCGCATCGCGGACATCGCGCCGGCGCCGCTGGGGTCGGGCGCGGACATGTGGTGGGCATCGGCACTTTCACCCCACCCCGCCAGGGCTACCGGTCCGGCCTCGCGGCTGAGCAGGAACAACGCCGCGCCCTCGCCGATGTTGATGCCGCAACGGTTGCGCGAAAACGGCAGGCAGCGTGGCGCGGACACCGATTCCAGCGCGTTGAAACCGGCCACCGTGAACCGGCACAGCGAATCGGCGCCACCGGCGATGACCGCGTCGACGATACCCGCGCGCAGCAGCCGGGCAGCGGAGGCCAGCGCCTTGGCGCTGGAAGAACAGGCCGTGGACAGCGTCCACGCCGGCCCCGAGGCGCCGCTGCGATGACGCACGAAGTCCGCCGCGCTGCCCATTTCCTGCTGCCCGTAAGCGAATCCGTGCGGCCAGCGACCGTCGCGGGCGCGGGCACGCAGCGCCGGTTCGGTTTCGCCGATGCCCGATGTGCTGGTGCCCACCACCACCGCCACCCGGTCTGCGCCATGACGCGCGATGACGGCCTGCACCGGAGCGGCGATCTGCCGCAGTGCGATGTCCAGCAGGGCGTTGTTGCGCCCTCGCCAGGCGACCGGCAGCCCGGCCAGGTCCGGCAGTTGCGCGTGCACGCGGCCCAGTGCCAGCGCACGCCCCGGCAGCACATCGTCGCAGTCAGACAGCCCGCCGGGTGCATCGGCGAACAGGCCGTGCGCCACCTGCGTGCGGTCCGCGCCCAGTGCGCACACCACCCCCAGGTCGTTCAGGTATACCGGATGGTTCACGGGGAAGACGGCTCCGGAAGGGCGGATCGGATCTGCAGCGAGTATCCCTCGACCAGGTTGTCCAGCTCCAGCGTGCCATCGGCATCGCGTCGCAGGCGCAGCGCATCCTGGCCGTTGTGGTGCAGGCGGCGAAGCCGGCCGTCGTCACCCACCTGCCAGCCCGCCGGCAGGGCGGCGGCGATGGCTGCGGTCGGCCACAGCGCGAACTGCAGGTCATCCAGTACCCGCCCGGCGTCTACCTGTCGTGGCAGCCACGGCGCACGCTGTTCCTGCAGCCGCTGGCCATCCCAGTGGACGCGGAAGCCGGTCTGGCCCATTGCCTGCACCACCAGTTGCACCTGTCCGGCATCGGCTTCCAGCAACGCATCCATGTCGCGCTCGACGCGGCCGAAACGGAAGTGCAGCTGCTGCTGCAGCGCGAGCGGCGCGGGCAGGCTGGCGGGCGACAGGCGCAGCACTGGCAGCTGCACCGCCGAACGCGGTCGCTGGCCGGCACACGCCGCCAGCAGCAGGGCCAGCAACAGCAGCACCGTCGGCGCAACGACGCCGCGGGCAAGACGCGCAGGCAGGATGGCAACGGTTGTCATGGATGCTCCGTCGGTGGGTGCGCGGCCGCTGGCCGGAACAGGGGGGACAGCAGCCACACCAGGCCGATGCCGAGCAGCAGCGTCAGGCCGAAGGCGCGCAGTGCCGGCGTTGCCGACAGGCCGAGCAGGCCGAACGACAGCCAGGTGCTGGCCGCGCCGACGCATACCGCCAGCCAGGCGCTGGGATCGCCACGATGTTCCAGCAGGAAGATGCCGTAATCGATGCCCATGCCCAGCAGCAGCATCAGCGCCAGCACGTTGAACAGCTGCAGTGGCTGTCCCAGCGCGCCGAGTACGGACAGGGTGAGCAGGCCGGCGATCAACGTGGGCGCCAGCACCCGCCAGGCGTCGCCGCGATAGCGCCACCACAGGGCAGCGAACACCAGCACGATGCCGGCCAGCAGCATGCCGCTCATCAACGTCCGGTAATGGCCCAGCAGGCGCGAAAAATCATCGGTGCGGTCCACCCAGCGCACGCCGGGCAGGCCGTCGGCGGCGCCGCGCAGGTCGGCAAGGGCATCCGCACGCGACTGGTCGTCCACCATCACCACGCTGGCCACGCCACCGCCCACGTGGCCCAGCCACAGATGGCGGAACGGCAGCGAAGCGGGAGAGGCCAGGAACGCGCCGATGTCCATCGTGCCGGCGGCAAAGCGCGGGCGCTGCAGCAGCTCACCGCTTGCATCGGATACCGCCTCCAGCACCGAGGATTCCACGCGCGCGGTCAGTGCGGCATCGTCCCGCTGCTGCCGTTCCGATGGCAGCCAGTCGCTGATGGCGCGATGACCACCGATGCGCTGCTGCCGTTCCAGCGCACGCAGGCGGCCGGTCAGCGCTTCCTCGCGCCGCAGCAGCTGCGCGGCATCGTCGCCCTGCACCAGGTAGAACTGCGCAGGGCTGGGCATGCCGAGCAGCTGCGAGATGCGGATCTGTTCCTGCATCAGCCGTGGCGGCGAGGACTGCAGGCTGCGCAGGTCATCGTCCACGCGCAGCTGCGGCAGGCCCACCGCGGCGATCACCCCGACCGCGGCCAGCAGCAGAGCGAGCGGGCGTCGTCCATGCAGGCGTGGCCAGCGCCGCAGCGTTCCCCCCAGCCACTGTGAAAAGCGCGTCTGCCGCGGCTGGCCGCGCTCCAGCCACGGGAACCACAGGATGACGGTGACGAACGCGGCGGCCAGGCCCACCACCGAAAACAGCGCCATCTGCCGCAGGCCGGGAAACGGCGCCATCGCCAGCGCCAGGTAGGCCAGCGCACTGGTCAGCAGTGCCAGAGCCAGGCCCGGCAGCAGGTGGCGCAGCAAGGTCCAGCGGCTGGTACGGGCTTCGGCCTGGCGCGAGGCGAACCAGTGGATGCCATAGTCTTCGGCCACGCCCACCAGCGACGCGCCGAACACCAGGGTCAGCAGGTGCACCTTGCCGAACACCAGCACGGTGGCCGCCAGGGCAACGCCGCAGCCCACCAGCAGCGAAACCGCCACCAGCAGGATCGGGCGCAGCGAACGGAATGCCAGCCACACCAGCAGCAGCACCGCCGCCAGCGATCCCCAGCCGATGGTGTTGATTTCGCGGTTTGCCTGCACGGCGGCCGCTTCGGCATGCAGCGGCACGCCGGCATGCAGGATCTCCAGCGCCGGTACCGCCTCGCCCGCCGCGCGTCCGGCGCGTTCCAGCAGGCCGCCGATGCGGGGCTCGCCATCCAGCTGGAAGGCCGGATCACGGGTATCGAAACGCAGTACCACCCACTGCCGTCCATCGGCTTCCAGCAGGCCATCGTCACCCAGGCGCAGCCCTGCGGCGCGTGCCTGCTGCTGCCACCAGCCGGGCCACAGCGACAACGGATCCTGCAGCCAGCCGGTCAGGCGCGGCGCGCCCATCGGTCCATACAGGCTGCCCAGCGCTTCGCCGGCCAGCGTTTCCGGTGGCGTCTGCTGCAGGCGCTCACGCTGCGCGGGAGTGAGCAGGCGATCCCGGTACGGCGCGTAGAAGGCACGCGCCTGTTCGAACCACCCCTGCAAGGCGCCGGCCGGGCGCAGCAGTCCGCTGTCCGGATCGGCCGCCAGGGCCGCGCCGAAGGCCTTTCCGGCACGGTGTGCGGCGTCGGCATCGGTACTGCCCAGCAGCACGACGATCTCACGCGAACCACCATCGGCGATGCGCCGCGTGACATCCGACAACAGGCGATCGCTGGCATCCTGCGGCAGCATCGCCAGGATGTCGGTATCGATCGGCGGCGTGCTGCTCCATTGCCATGCCTGCTGGATTCCCAGTGCCAGCAGCAGCACCAGCCA